>CALCGO010000023.1 GCA_937901055.1 uncultured Rhodobacterales bacterium | reverse complement strand
CGCGATGGAACTATTACTTGATTGCGTGGGATGAAGACAATCCCCAGCGTGTGTATTTCACCGAAGTAGGCGAATTTGGCGCGCAGCCGGACGATTGGGGCGTCAATAACTTCCTCGATATTGGTGGAAACGAGCCAATTACTGCGTTGTTGCCGATGTACAACACGCTGTATGTGGCAAAACAGTCGGGCTGGTATCAAGTATCGGGCGTGCTGGGCGACCGTCCTTACGTTCGTCGTATCGCTAACGGCAACGGCCCGGCCGATGATCGTGTAGCAGCGGTGACTACAGACAACAGAGTGCTCTACTGGGGGCCAGACAACACGCCGGTTTGGTTTAACGGCGAAGTTCCCTACATGGACAAAGAGTTCCGCGTGGAATCTTTGGAGACTTACTATCCGTCAGACAGTGTGGCTGCGTCCGTAACGGGCCGACACAACTTGATGCTTGGTGAGCCGTCAGAGTCATTTGATGATGAAGACGCAGCAACGGCCATGCTGGAGTACGACTCGGGACGTTGGAGCACTCACACGTTTAACGGCGTGAAGATGGGCGGCATTGCGGGTCACGATCTCAGAACCACCATTGACAAGCCTGCCAACACAATGTTTATGGTGAATCGACCTGACACGGTTGGTCAGCCAGTTGAGTTGTATTCATACGCCCTTGCTCAGATCCGTGCGGGCAACAATGACGATAAGTGGGCGTCGGCATCGGACGTGGGCCATCCGCATCTGCTCAATGGCTACGTCGAGTTCCCGGCTTATTACGATGCGCAGTCTCGTTTGGTGATGGTGCGGAACTTGGTAGTTCAATTCCGGCACTGGAAGTCAGGGATCGAGCACACCAAGAACGAGTTGCAAGTTCAGTATCGGCCTATGGGTCGCTACGAAGGCGGCACAATCGACACCAAACCCCAATTGTGGGTAGAGAACTCCGAAGACGCCGAAGATGGCGGCACTGACGTTACTTGGCGTATCGGTATGGGCAAGTACGGATGGGCTAACGGGTTCCAAATTGTGTTCCCGGTCATGCGCGGAGTCGCTTTGCGCAGCATTGAAGCCCATGTTGAAGTCAGATCAGCGAGGCTCTAATGAGAGGATTCAACCCGCGATGGGAGTATTCACGTCGGGCACGGAACTTCCGTGACGCGGATGGTCCAGAGTTTGCACGCATTGTCGAAGAACGAGACCGCGATCTGGAAGAATACTTAGACAAACTAGACAGTCGTATCAAGAAGTTAGAGGACAACTAAAATGGGTTTGTGGCTTAAGAAAGATGACGGAACCCTTGTGTCGGTCGGCGGCATGGGGATGGACGATTACGTTATTACCGGCGACCCTCACAACCCTCCTGCTAACTGGGCTGATCAACAGCTTCTCTACAGCGACGAGCACGGCCTGTGGATGAAACGTGACGGAGAAATCATCCAGATTGCAGGGCATGACGGCACTGACGGCACTGATGGAACAGACGGTATCGACGGCACCAATGGCACAAACGGCGTTGACGGCAAGGGCTGGACAAAAGGTTCTTACAGTCACGAAGACGGGACCGTTACGTTTGAGTCAGACGATAATCTCGGATTTACAACTGGTGACCTGCACGGCGCAGACGGCGTAGATGGTAAGGGCTGGGTCAGCGGCGAATACCTGGAAGGATCGGGCCGCGTTCAATTTACTTCAAACGATGGTTTAGGCTTCCAAACATTGGATTTGCGTGGTGCTGACGGTGTTGACGGCGCAGATGGCGACGTTGAAGAAGCGCCAGTTGATGCCAAAACCTATGGACGTAAAAGCAACGATTGGGTTCAAATACCCACAGTTGGCGTAGGTGTGGGTGATCCCCCAGCAGAAGGCATAGACGGCGACATTTGGATTGAAGTGGAATAACAATGCCCGACATCTACCCAGGCGAAAACTACGCCTTCAATCAAGAATGGAAACGGTGGGTTAAACCGTGGGCTGTTGTTGGTGATGAATGGGTGGAAGGCAAAAACGCTTACGTTTTCCGCGATGGCGGATGGCAGCATATTTGGGAGTCCACGCCACCAGTGCTCGATCTTGAGGTCGAGGTACGCCACGTTGTCAATGACGGCGTTTATGTTGACTGGGTTCTTCATCCGTATGCGGACGAGTACAAAATTGTTCAGCCGGACGGCAATGAAGGGACAGTATCGAGCAATCAGTTCAGAGATCGCGCTCCGGTTCCGTCAGTTGGTAAGTACACGGTGTCCGCTATGCGTGACGGCGAGGTGTTGCTGACTTCCCAATCCGAGACTGTCACGATCTGTCAGACTCCCACTTCATTCAGCGCAGTCAAGAACGGTACTCGCACCGAGTTGCAGTGGTCTGATGCCAGCGTGGGGTTCCACGACGGCTTTGTGGTTGATCCCGGCAACGTGGCAATTCCTGCTGGTCAAACGAACTGGACTGACACGTCGCCAAATATTGGCGCGGTGAACACTTACAAGGTTCGAGCAGTGATTGGTGCTTTGTCGAGCGCTTGGACGGGTGCTGAATCTGTTTCGTTCCCGGCGAACGTGCCGACGAATGTGGTGGTGGCGGCTACTACCACCATTGGGCAGTTGAAGTTGACGTATTCGGCCCCGTCGTCTGGCGCGGTGACCGGCTATCAGGTGCAGGCGAATAACGGTTCGTGGGTTGCTGCTTCGTCTAACAACAGTGGCGCGACGTACACGTTCACTGGTTCCGGCAGCAAGTCGATGCGTGTGTTGGCGAAGTCGGCTGGCGGCAACTCGGCTTATGTCACGAAGTCTGTGTCTCCGTTGTGGATGGCGGCACCGAATGTTCCGAGCGGTGTGTCTATTGCGGCGACTACAACGGTCGGCCAGTTGAAACTCACTTGGTCGGCTCCGACAACCGATTCAACGCATTCGGCGGCGGCGTCGTACACGGTGGAAACGTCTACGAACAATTCGTCGTGGACAGCAGCGTCGTCGTCCGCATCGTCGCCATACACGCATTCGTTCGGCACTGGTTCCGGTGCCCGTTACATGCGGGTCAAGGCCGTCAACGGTGCCGGTTCTTCCGGTTATGTGTCCAAGACGGGGACACCATTGTGGAATTTGCCAACGCCAAGCGCTCCGAGCGTCAGCATGTTCGGTCCCAAAACTTCCTATGGGCGAATGGAACTAACGTTCAAAACGTCGAGTGCAAACAATTCGCAGTACAGGGTGGCGTTTAAGGTTGGTACTGGGGCGTGGACTTATGGCAGTTGGGTCAACGTTGGGAATAACACCACGAAAACAGTTCATGTCGGTACGGCTCCGAACGCGACTCAGACTGTGTACGCCTTTGTTGATTGCCAGAACTCAACGGGGCAGTCATCGAGGTCAACGCAAGCGAATTACGGGGTAAGGGGTTCCCCGTTTACGTTTCAAGCGCAAGCGACCGGCCATTATCGCAGCGGTAGGTACGGTCAGAACACTGAAAATCACAACCGTCCGTACCAGGGCTACTACAGCAACTCGGCGTACAACTACGACGGTCTATGGTTCTACGGAAACAACGCCTTCAAGAACTATATGACGACAAGCGGTACTCATAGGCCCGCAACGTACAGGGTGCCGACTGTGTGGCAACTTACGATGATCCGTAACGGCGGCGGGAATAACGTAGCTGATGCTGTTTATATTGGCACGCATTCCAGTGCCACAAAGCCAGCAAACGGGACTGCTGGTTCGGGCACGCACGTTGTTTACGATGTCGCGCATCTCGTTAGCTTGGTGTACAACCAGTCGGCTGCTGTGAATATCCCTGCAAGTTTGTACAACAATTTGATTAACGGCTCTCGTCAGGGGATGGGTGTAGCAACCGGCAGCGGCAAGCCGTATATGTATTTGTATGGGGTTACGGAAAACGGTTTCTCTGGCTGGACCCATGTGGAGCACATTGGATGATGCGTATGCGAAACACTGATTTACAGATGCAGCATGAACGTGCAGCATCAGAACACACAACAAAACAACGTGTATTAGCATTACGGCAAGCGGCGACAGCAGTGGCTTCTCGCAAGCCGTTAGGAACTATTCAAAGAGAAGTGTTTGACACAATCATTGACCGCTTGCGCGCGGACGCTAATACCTTAGAGAACACTCTTGACCAGTTAATAGTGAAAGAATAAACAGATGGCTGCAAGTCTTAGTCGCGAACAGGTAGCAGACGCTTTAACTCAAGCTGGATTTACTGGTCAAGACCTTGTTCACATGGTGGGTATTGCTGGTCGCGAATCCGGTTATCAGCCCAGCGCTCATCGCTCAGATCAGCCCAAGGGTAAACTTTCGGGCGATTTGGGCTTGTGGCAAATCAACTACACAAATTGGCCGATCATCAAGAACACATTAGGTCTAACGTCTAAAGACCAATTGTTTGATCCTGTTACCAATGCGCGCGCAGCCAAAGTCCTGTTTGACCGCAGTGGCCTGTCACCGTGGGCTGCTGGGCCAGGGGGCTTTAATGCTGCGGGTGATCCGCTTTACAAAGTGAATGTTGGCGCAGCACAGACCGCGGTTCGCAACTACCAAGCCAGTCCTCAGCAATACAGCGTGTCAAACGGAATGCAAGGTAGCTCCAACGGTGGCGCGTCCAACAATAACGGCGCGGCTCAAAACAGTGAGGGTTATCAGGCAAATGGTGGCGGGGGCTCAGGGGGCAATCAAGCAAAGGCAGTTATGAGCGAAGAAGTTGCAAGAACAAACACGGTGGCAGATTACGCGCCGCCAACAGTAGATCCCGCTCAACAGAACGCTTTGACGAGTTTGCTTGAAGGTTTCGGCATTGAGTATCCAGACGCACCGCGAGCAACACCACAACTGTTGGCTTTCTTGCGGGGTCTTGGAATGGAAAGAGAAAACATTTCGGATCAATTCGATCTGGCTCGCGAAACTCTTGATGAAACAAGCAATAAAGCTCGAAATGATTTGCAGGTCAGCGATCAAAGGCGACGTGCATCCATTGGCAACGACGCAGCACGGCGAGGCGCGCTTGTGTCTGGCGCAACAAACACTACTTACGGTAGGCAAGCAGAAAACTACGCCAACACAACCATGAACATTTCCAATGCTTACGCAAGGGGCATGTCAACTGCTGAAACGCAACGCGAAACAGACACTAATAAGTTGAATCAGCAAGCTCTTGAGTCTGTGCTCAACGAAGATACTCGCCAGCAAACCGAAGACGCACGAAATCAAGCAACGACTGCTGCAATCCGCGCGTCGCAACAAGAAGCTGATCTTGCTTACCAGCGTCAACGTGCTGCTGAAAAGGCCCGCAACGACGCAACTGTTGGAAGATATCAGGGAGCCTAAGATGACCTCGCAAGCAATACCTCAAAACGACAAAGCGCTTCTTGCTGCTCAAGCTAAGGCTGGACAGGCGGGTGTTGACGCTTACCAAGCTGCTAAAGATGAAATGGCTGCTGACCAGCAACAGGTGCTACAGCACGCCACTCAAGCTGCGCAGGCGCGAGGTGGCCCAGCACAAGCATCAGGGCTTGTTGCAAGCCAAGCAAACGACGCTTACAACAAGGGCCAGGCTCAGTTGTCGCGCGGTCAGGCCAACACTGCTGCACGTTCTGCTGGTCGTCAAGAGTCAATGAATCTGTACAACGAAATGGTGTTGGGTTCCAGGTCGCTCATCGAAGATCAGGCCGAAGCTGCGTCGTTGATGATCAATACTCAAAGCGAAGCTGACGTAGCAAGCATTAGACGCGAGGGTGAAAGCAACGTCAACTCCATCAATTCACAGATGGAGCTTGAGGCGGCACAGTTTGAGCAAGCAATGCGCCAACAGGAAAAGGATGCGCAGCTTGAGCAGAGCCGTTGGGAACGCGAAATGGAACAGCGTGAGCGTTTGGCTCGCATGTCTGCTGCTGCTAGTGGCGGCGGCGGCGACGAGGGGCGCAAGGCAACTCAATCTGAGATTAAAGCGGCGCTTGCCCAGGGCGGTGTTGCACGTCTTAATGAAGTTGCAGGCTCTCTTGGTGCCCGCGTGGACCAGGCCAACATTACAGACGAAGCACTTGAATTCCTTTACACCGGCTCGATGGAGCAGCAAACGAAATACTCAACGACCGCAAATCAAATCTTTGCGCCATTACTCGACAACGGCATGTCAGCGCGCGACATTGCGCAGATTGGTTGGGCTTGGGATAAGACAGGCAAAATTGACGACGAATCACTGTACGAGCTTGCCAAGTACAACTACCGCCAAGAAAACCCCAACGGGCCTCAAGTGTATGACCCCGAACCCGAAGAGCTTGACCCCTTTATTAATAGCGCACGATACGAAATCAATGACTTGCTTGGAGAGCTTCAGATAAAAGCGAATCAACTCATTGATCAAGGTCTTAAGTCAGCCAATTCAACTGGCGTTCAAATCACTAAAAATGATCTTGATTTTGGCAATCTCAAGCCACAACTTGGCGCGGTTAACAACAGGAATTTAAACGCTGCACAGAATGCAGAAGCAAACCGTTATACCGCTTTGGCTAGTTCGTATGGTGCGGCAAATTGGAGTCCGGCTGCTCCGCCTGCCGTTGGGCGGGATCTGCAAGCCCAGCAGTACGAGGACTGGGGATCAGGAAATAACGCGTGGCTTGGTGACATGAGTTTTGATCCCGTAACTGGCGAGCAAGACCGTCTTAACCGCGAGCTCGAATACTCAACGCGTGATCTTTACGCTAATGACGAGTCAATGCGACCGTTCCTCGACACATTGATGAACTCGGCGCGAGGCTTTGATGATATTGCCAACGAGCAGGGTCTGAGCGAAAGTCGAATGATCGAGCAGATTCTCGGTATGAGAGCTCCCGATGAATTCAATCTTGACGATTACTCTCCGGCTGCTGACGGCAGACAAATCTACACTGATTTCTTGCGGGCTAACCCAGGTATGGCTGATGGGTCGGGAGCCGAAACTGCAAGATTGATGTTCCAAGAAGCAATGAGTGGAGCAGATCCGGCGTATTGGGACGCGTTGAACGTTTCGCAAGAAGATCTCATCCCATACATGCAGATGGGCCGCCAGGAGCTAATCGACACTAATTATCTTGATGCAAGCGGCGCAAGCCAAAACGGGTCACTCAGTGATCTTTATAAGCCAAAGAGCTTTGAAGATATGAGCCGAGAGCAGCGAGAAATTAACGCGTCTGACAACGAGTATTACATGGACGAAGCAGATCAAGCTGATCGGCTCAGTCAGCTAAGTGACAATAGTTTTAATAAGTACGCAAACGCCGCGGCCAATTCGTTGCCTAATTACAATCAACTTGATGATGCTGGCAAAGCCGAAGCAATATTGCGAGAAGTAAAAGCCGATGCCAAGTTCCAAGCAAGTAAACACGCTGGCTTGTGGGCTGATGATTTTGAAGGGTTGTTCAGGAGCCCCGAGCAGATGATTGGGCTGCTTAACGCAGATTATTCAGATACATCGGCGGAGATTGAAATTGGTATTAAGAACGATGATTCCACGAAAAATTACATTGGTCTGAGTACGGCTGCTCTTAACGGGTTGATTAAGCAAGAATTATCTGATGGGATAGTAAAAGAAGATGCGACTGATCCAGACAATCTTAGATACTTCACTACTCTCGATAATGTTCTGATTGGTTTGAATGACACATTTAGAACTCACTGGAACGAAGTCAATTACGACGCTCAAGACTACGAAGCTTTCCTTACGGAACTTGGGTTGAATAACCAGGGATCATCTGCCCAACAACACGTCATGTATAGCTACATGCAACTGTTTAAGCCAGGAAGGGTGCCACCGTTGTCAATGAACTCTAATCTCCCGCCGTACTCTGGCCAGTCAACAACAATTGATTTGGACGGCTGATGGCTTCGCTAAGCGAAATGTTGAACCGCACGTCGGGGACATCGAGCACTAATGAACGTAGTAGTGGTCCACTGCGTTCTCAGCGCTCGGTGTCCCCACAGTCTTCACCCCGACAAGCAGACGACGAAGATGATCGACGCCCTGCGCGGCCTCTTAGTGAAGAGCAATTAAACGCAAACCAGCAAAACACGGAACGTAAAGATTTTACTATTGGCAAAACATTCAGGGAAGCGGGAAACTTTTTCACTGGCACGGCGCTTGGCATTACGGAGTTAGCTAAGGCTGCGGGCCATACAATTCTTAATACGCCGGTCATGGCTGTTGACGCAACTATTGGTCTAGCTGAGTACGCAACTGGTCAAAATCTGCCGGGCGGTTGGGACAAAAATGAAGACGGGTCTAATGTATCCCTAGGGGATTATTACCGACCAGGCATCACTGCGGCGCAGGGTTTGGCAGGGGAGGTTCCAAAGATGGGCAGACGCGCCATTGCTTATGGGCCGGAATTAACAGAGCGCATTATTCCTGGCATTGGTGCAATTCGTAGAGCTGGCGACCTAGTTGGCGTAGACGTGCCGACCGTTGATTCTTTGCTGGACGGTCAGTACGGAATTGTTCCAGAAGCTGCGGGCGATTGGAACCGACAAATCAATTACGAAGTTCGTGAAGAGTTTAACGATGCTTGGAACAATGATCGCGCTTTTGAACTTGTTGCTGGCGATATTGGCCTGGTTGCTGGTGGTGCCGGTATGGCTGCTGGTGCCACCAGGGTTGCGTCCGCAATTTCAAGGGGCTCTCAAGGTGCAAGGATAGCTCACGCTGCTGGCTCTGCTCGTTATGGCTTGGGTTCGCGAACGTTTAACTGGGCGACGCGAAATAAGGGAACAAACAGAGGACAAAGGGCTAACAACTTTGCGTCGCGCGCGGATCGAGTCGCTGATCGTTTAGACAACTTCTCATACAAGGCTGATGGTTACGATCCGGCAGTCGCTGCGTGGCGTGTTGTCAGAAAGTACACCAAGCGAGTACGCAACAGCGAAGGCCGTAAAACACAAGTTGTTGACAAGAACGGCAAGGTCAAGAACAGAAAGAATTTAAACGATGTACTGGCAGGTGCTGCTTCTCGTTACCGCGACAAGTTTATGAAGCACGATCTCCAAAATAAATTGCTGAATGAAAAAGCTAAGTACGAAGAAACTGCTACTGGGCCTCAAAAGGTTTTCAACGATCATGTTGAGAACAAATTAGGCGGGCCTGTAAGGCCAGAGATTGCCCGAGTTGTGACCAACCTGACGGCTGGCACGTTGCAGGAGTGGATTAGAGCGTATGACAGTGCAAGGAAGAACTCAAATATTAACGCAGACGATTTTATTAATTCTCTTCTCAAACGATTCAATGACGGCGAGAGCAACCTTAGTGACAGCAATCCGCAGATATCGGAACGTGCCCGCGCAGGCATGGAGATTGACGACAAAACAAAGCTGACCCTAGACGACATCAAAATGGCCGCTGATTACATGAGCGGCGCATTGCCTGAACAGGAACTACTTGCGATCAGCAGGACCATTGAAGCGCTTGCCGAACAAGGGGACGCAAACGCTAAAAAGTTGGTTGAATCTGGCCGTTTGAACAAATCAGCATTAGAGGAACCTGTTCTTAGCCCCTACGTCGGTGAGGAGGTAACCAACTCTTTGTCACCGGAAGCGGAACATGCGTTGCTGTACGAGACAGACCAAATTCAAAATGAAGTAAAAAGGCTTGAACGCGAAATCAATCAGAGCAATGATCGCGCTCAACAAGCACGATTGGATATTGAATTTAAGAACAGTCAGATAACTCGCTATACGGATATGAATGCCAGCGATAGAGCGAAACGGACGGCTGACGAAATAGAAGCGGACAAGAGAAAACTTGAAGACCTTGAGCGCAAAATTGTGGGTCGTCAAACCCGTCTTGATGCGTTAAAAGAAGAGCTTTTAGACATTGAGAATGCAGACGACCCTGTAACCCGAGCAATGAATGAAGCGCTAGGCGTAGATCCCAGTGCCACAAATACTGATTTCCTCATTGATCGAATCAATCCCCGTCAACGCGGCGAACTGCTAGATCAATGGAAAGAATTGGGCGACATTAAGTTTGTCGGCACTGTCGTTAGCAAGATTTTGGAACTGCGTCACCGGGCAGCACAAGATTATCTCGTATCCAATTTGAGCAACTTTTGGGGAGATGGATCAACGACATTCCGCGCGGGCGAAAGCATTTACTTCCGAGTGCCGTGGTTTGACAAGTCCGGTGGGGCAAACCTTAGATCTGGCTTTCCTTGGGAAGCAGACGAAAAGTTTATGGCTCGCGTAGAGGATTTTGATACTCCTCAAGGCCGTGAATTGATGATGTTGGTAATGGAGAACGACGGTATAGCGCCACAAGTTATTGCTGAATTCTTAAATCAAGATGATCTTTCATCGAAGATTATGGTTGAAGACGTAACTCCACCCAGTCCTGACAACATCGACTCGGGCAGCAACTGGGCTCCTTTTGATAGCTCTCCTGAACTCGCAAAGGCAGTTGAGCATTACCACGAAGCCCATATTGAGTGGCGCGAATCAGCGCCTGATTCAGTTCATGGGTTTAACCAGCCGGAACTTTTTTGGAATCGCGGTGTCCAGAGTTTATCGGACGCGGCTAATCGAGGAACCCGTAAAATTGGCGAAGACAATGGTTCGTTTGGTGATTTGTACGCCGATAAAGAATTAATTGGTTTGATGGCGCACAGCATTGATTTGCCTGTTGAGACTATTGAGAAGATTTTGCAGCAGCTTGCCGACCCAAGGGGCGATGGTCCGCTTGCGGCGGAGATTAATCAAAGTGTTTCGGAAATCAGGGATCGCATTATTAGCGAGCTTGGTGATCGCGACCCATCGACTGGCCTGTACTACAACGGTTCCTACGCAGAAATTAATGGGATGCTGCATGAAGCAGTACACGCAGAGTTTTCATCGCAAGGTTTGGCGGGCGTAACTGACGCTGTTGATAACTTTATGGAAGCTAACCCCGAAGCCGTTACAGCGTGGATACAAGCTGATAACGCTGCTGACGCCATGCTTGCCATAACCGATGCAGACGGAAGAATGTTCGGAATGGAGAAAGATGCGGTGCTGGGCGAAGATCAGGTCGCCGCCTTGATTCGCCGCAAAGCGTACTTGGATGAATTCGCTGATGAGATCTCATACAACGTGCAAGATGCGGGCACCAATGTCCACATGAAACTTACTGACAACATGGGTGGTCAAACGAGAAAGTTCTCGGACATTCCAGAAGCTGACCGTTACGACGTGCCCCCCACTGTTGATGGTGTGACAGAAAATAGAGCGGCATCATGGACTGACGTAGACGGCAATGCTGTGGAGGTCGGAGAAACTGGCGCGCTCTCTGATCGTGGTGGTGCCCAAGTAGCGTTTCTTTCCCCCGAAGATGCGGCGGCTATTCAACGTCAGATTGACGCGGGAGGGGATCATATTCACCCATTGTCAGGCAGTGCGGTCGATGATATTGACGGCCCAACTCCTTCAAGACTCCAAGGCCGTGATGTCAACGGTGTTGAGTACGAGATTTCAACAGAGATTCATCATCCAGCAACCGGGCTTGTTCCGGTTGAGTGGCTGGAAGATCCGATCGGTTTTGTAGATCCTGACGCAGTTTCTCATCCCGCTTTCGTTGAGATCGGCAAAGAAATTCAACGGGTCAATCCGCAGCCATTGCCAGATCTAACGTCAAAGGCTATCAGCTTGTATTTACCAAGCGATGATCTTGTTGCGACGCGATGGGACCGATATAACGACGAGATACATGCAGACATTACGAGCATGGTGAATGATCTTGAGAAGAGCATTAGTGATGCGAAAGATCAGCTTTACGAAACTCAAAAAGATCTAGCGGTAAACACTTACAAATCTGAGTCAGACAACATTACTCGGGATATGAACGAGCGTTACGAGCGCGATCATGGCGGCACAACAAGCGCAATACAGGTGCTTGAAGGTGAGATTAGTGCCTTGAAAAAGCAAGTGCTTGATTATGAGAGGACGGCGGCTCAAGCGCAGCCGCTGCTTAAGGCGCTAAGCGATTTGGTTAACGCGCCGGAAAAGACGTTGAATCAACCCCTTGCTGTTTCAATGTCACAGCACCTGGCCCATCAAGCCGAAATTGTTCGCGAGCTCGTTAATCAACAATTCAATAAAGACACTGCGGGCAAAGCCTCTGGCCATGAGAATATTCCTGTCCCGCCTAACGCTGGCTGGGTAAGGGCTCAACGGAAAGTGGGAGGAGAAACCACAATCTCGATCCAGCCCTACTCCGTAATTGACAAGATGCTTAAGCACTTGGATAACGTTCTTGTCGATGCTGAGTTGAATGGAACCCGCACACGGCCTAGCGAAGTTATTAAAAATACGCTTGGGCAGCGCGTCCAGCGGCGTCAGATTGATCCCAATTCGGCATCCAGTATAGATGATTACCTTGGAGAAGGCAGTCCGATTCAGGGTGAACTATTCCGAATAATGGAAGAAAAGGGTTATTGGAATGAGATCTCTCCGCAAATGCGACAGGATCTTATTAACGAGTTAGTCAAACAAGACCTTAATACTTACATTAACGACGCAATTAATGCTGGGAAAGTAGATCTAAACAAAGGACCGCTTGATCCTGCTTCGGCGTCGTTTACGATGATGCTTGATTTGCAGCAACGAATCATTATCCAAGTCGAGCGCGCTATGGAGCAGCCTGTTATCGACAAGCTGAATGGGTCACCGCTTTTAGATGATGCTTTCACTTCATCGCGACGCCCCGACATGCGGGAAGCCACTCAAAATATTGGCAATGACCTGCTCAATGACTTAAATGACGTTTTTGTGGATTCATTTAAGGACACAGTGAAGTTCCTTGACGGCGAGTTGTACAACGATTTTGATTTGCAGAAACTGCGAATGCAATACATGCCTCGCAACTACCGCGTTATCGCAAAAAATAGCGTTGAGTTAATGAAATCTCAATTGGCAATGATGCGAGACAACAACGTATTGCTGCAAGGAGCTAACAAAAATATTTACGAGCGGCGCAAAGAGCTTGCTCGGACAACTGACCCGGAGACAACGGCGCGTCTTACGGAAGAAATACGCGGTTTCGAGATGAAGAAAGACAGGCTGATTATGGAAAATCAGCAGCTTTCACATCAGCTTGCTCATACTCCTGGTGATTTGAGATCTATTCTGAAACAGAATCAAGATCCAAATAGCTTGTTCAACCCTGACAACAAGAGGGTGAATTTGGAAGGTGTCCCTTACGTTCGCACCGGGCAGGGTGCAGCGCCGCCAAGCCGACACATAACTGGCACTTCTGCTAGAGGAATTAAGGTAGGCGAGGTTGACGCTGAACGCAGCGCTGGTCGAGGCATCGTAACGCCAGAGTTCATGAATCATCAGCGGATGGAAATGCTTCAAGCTCATGAATTAATGCGATCTGAAATGGTTCGCATTCTTGTCAACGACAAAAAGTTTGACGGTCACTTCTCATGGGACGCGCGTAAAATTCCGGGAGTCCAACTCTTGTTTGAGAACGGTGGCAAACCCACGCTTACTGCCATAGGAAATGCGGCGGCTGAATCAGGCTGGCAGCTTGTGGCTCAACCTCGTGGAGATCTTAAAGGCGCAGCGACTAATAGTGCGACTGATCCCTGGAGAACCTTTAGCGAAGACACTGTTGGTGATCCTTTGTGGCAACACCAAGTTGACGCTCACGATCTTTCAACAATGAAAGTGATCAGAAGAGAAGTGGCAGAGGTTGTTGCTACGGAACTAGACGCGGCTCAAACGAGCCGGTTCTGGCAAGGCGCTGACGCTTTGACATCTATGTGGAAGTTTACTGTTCTTCCAATTCGTGCGATGTGGCTCATCAACAATGTCTTTGGCAACCTTGCAATGGCCGCAATTTCTTCTGGCAATGTAAGCAATTCGCTAGGTGAAATTGCTGGCGCAATGAAGAAGGTGCTTGACGAAGAACGCACCCACTTGCAGAAAGAATTGGGTCAGCCTGTGTCGTACTTTGACACAATAAAGCAGATCCAAAAGAACGACGGCGCGATAAGTAACATGCCCCGTCGATTGAATCAAACCAACTACTCATTGTCGGAGTATCACGGCATTAACAATGGTAATCAAAATCCCGAGATGGGATTGCAGCGTGGCGCAGCTTTGATGTCTGACCCTGATTATGTGAGGAATCGTCGCGAGTCAACTGTTAAAGCTAAAGCCGAGATCGCGGACCTAGAAGCAAAACTTGAAGACCCAAACTTGAACCCATCAGATCGCCAATCGCTTGAAGCTCAGCTTGCTGTTGCTCAAGATGTCATCGGTATTGGCGCTGCTAGGTCTAAAGTCTTAGAAGGCACTGCGACTGCTGTTCGTACCGGCTATCGCATCAACGCAACGGTTGACTCGATGTTCCGTGCGGCTGTGTATCAGCTTGAGTTTGATCGCGGCATGAATAAAGTCGGGCAGGATGCTCGCGCAAACAACGGATTGGGTCGCACTGATGATTTAGATCCCACACTCAAAGCTCAGGTCGATGAGTCAGTGCCAGAGGTTCAGCAGAAAGCAATTGAGAACACCCTGAAAGCTCTTGGTGACTTCACTCGTTTGACAAAAATGGAAAAAAGTTTTATCAAACGACTGATCCCGTTCTACCCTTGGCTGCGTCACCAAATAACAATGACTCTGCGGCTACCGATTTCCAATCCGGCGCGTGCTGGATTGCTTGTGAAGATCTACGACGTGATGGTGGACGAAGAAGATCAAAACCCTGAGTGGGCGGCTCAGTTTGGCAATTCTCTCACGACGCCTTGGGGTAGGACTAACGCTCTACAAGGGGCTAACCCGTTTGAGTCGCCGCTTAAGAGCCCTCTCAGCCCATTTTCGAACAACATTGGCGGTGCGATAAATCCTGTTCCAAAGTTTGCGGCTGAACTGCTGTTCTCCGCAGATATCGGATCGGGCAACACGCAGACGCGACCAAATGATCAGGGAATGCTGACATCGTGGCTTAACGTGCAGCCAACAAGTGCGTTTAAACGCATGTACGAAGGTGACTTTAAAGGTGGCCTGGGCGAAATTGGGTACAAGTTGTCAGGAATGACAGGTCAATCGGCGTTGCTTCGCGATGCTGTTCTATCTCAGGTTGAAGGCACTGGGCCAAACGGTCGAGGTAAGCGTGAGTTCACAAGTGGTAGTTTTGACTCCGGTGATGTGCGAAGAACGACAACAAATAATACAACATCGCTGAATAAAATCTTTAGCGGGCTTGGCTTGCCTCAGATGCCATTTGATCAGAGTAGGTATGAAGAGCAAGTGAGAAGACAAGCAATTCAAAACCAACGCCGTCGAGACAGACAAGAATCGTAAGGAGCCCGACAGTGGCCTATCCACCGGAAGTACCACCGCACACGCGAACTAATACTGATCCGATGGTGAACAACCATCCCCTAGATCACAACTTGATTTCGTATGCGTTGACCGATGTTCTGAATGAGCTTGGCGGTAATCCGTCTGGCGACCACAACAACGTAACTGATCGGCTTAATCAGTCTGACCTCGACGTTAACGAGAACGCTGAGACTGCTAAGGATTACACCGACGCAGAGGTGGAGAAAGTTAGTAGCGCTTTAGACACTCACAAAGCTGCGGGGAGTAAGGATCACGACAAAGACTATTCTCGGGTTGATCATGAGCATGACCTAGATGATTATGCTCCAGCTAATCACTTTCATGTGAACGCCACACTGTGCACCCCGACAAGGATTTACGATTCCAGGGAATCTAAATACAAGCCGGACACAACACTGGCAAATACGACGTATGACGTAGACGTGCCGGACACTATTGGCGGCGTATCAATGACTCAAACTGACTCGTTTGGCAATAAGAAAAAGGCAAAAGCGTTGTACGTTAACGCTGTTGTTGTTGGCGGAGAAACAAATGGTCACTTAATAGTGTCAGCAAAAGGCTCTGCCTTTAACGAAGTATCGTTTGTAAACTTTAATCCGAGTTCAGTTTCAGTTACAAGCTCGCCAATTCGCAACGTCAACGGTGAAGCGTATCTTTGGGAGTACGGCGGTTTGTATGCGGACACGGTTGTTCCGGTCAGTCATGCAACTGCAAACATGGTGATTTGTCCAGTTAATCAAAGTAACTGGGACATCAGTTACAAAATTGTGAGCCCGCAGCACCCAGGCAAGGTGTGCGCTGGTGTCGTTTTCGACGTGTTGGGTATTGCGTTCTAATGGAAACCGCGGACCTCGATAAATCGCGGACACTAGATCTGCGTTTTGTATTGGGTAGCTTCGCGACTTCTGACGGATACTACGGCACCGGCTACTACGGTGGCGAAGATCAAACATACGGGCAGATTCGCGGTGAAAGCGCTTTGCCTGGCGTCAACTACGTCATTCTGCCTGGCTCATCATCGCGCCCGCACGCAGTGTCTTGGCATTACAGGGCACACGACACGGCTCGGCGCTTTGAAGCGTCGATTATCCCGCTTGATAAGCCCAACTTGGAGTTAGATCTCACGTCAGTAATGCGGGCCACGTTGATCTTGAGCGGGATGTCAGCTTTTGGTGGAGTGCAGGATCGCAGGGTCTTTGATCTTGATGTTGACTACAGTTCAAATCAAGTCTGGCGTGAATGGGGGCCCGAAGATCTCGACCGCATTGGTCGTTACCTAGTAAACATACGGCTGGTCTTTGGAACCGGCCGCGTTATGACTGTTGGTACTGACGACGATCAGGCGCTGCAAGTCTCAAGCGCAACCGTGGGGGCGCGATGAGCATTATTCCCAAGCCAAACCGAATCGTCACGTCACCCGACGTACTGAACTGGCGCGCTGGTGACACGTTGCCTGGCATTGTGTTGCGCGTTTTGGGTGACGGCAATAGACCTATTGATCTCACAGGGGCCGAATGCTTTATGGCAGTGCGCCGCGTCAGTGGCGTGCCGACAACAGAACAATGGCTGGAAGACACTGGCTTTGATTGGTCAGAGCCACGTCAGGTGCTGATTATCGTTCCCGAGGACGGCATTATCTACTACGACGTGCAACCGGAAGATACCAACGTGCCACCTGGCGAGTTTGATCTAACGATTAGGATTGATTACACCACAGATACGGGTGTCCGTTCGGTAACGGCACCTTCTCTGGACACGGCACGGTTAGTTATTCGTGACGGTTTAGAGATGATTGATTAGGAGAAACTATGGACCATTACGCAGACGCTAACGAGGACACCGCAGACGGTGATCCTCCCATTGACTACGACCGTCTTGATGAGGTGCAGTCAGTGATGGACGAGGCAAGCACGCCGCTTGAAGCGCTCACCGCGCTTTACGGCGACAAGCTGGAAGTTCCAGCATGAGTGGAAACATTTGGCTTCTCAACATGGCTGACTGGCTGCGTGAAGGCGGGCTGAAGGTCGAGGAGTACCCCGGCTGGCAGACACGCTCACGTTCCAGCGGTGGCTACGACGCGGTGTGGGCTATCGGTGTCCATCACACTGCATCGAACACTACGCCCGCTAATGACTTGAACTACATGCTCAATAACGCTGACGCCAAGCCAATCGGGGCCTTGTATCTCTCAAGGGACGGCACCGTGACCGTCTGCGCGGCTGGGGCCACAAATACTCAAGGCAAGGGTGGCCCGTACAAGACCTCTAAGGGCACGATCCCGAAGGATGCGGGCAACCGCTACATGCTCTCTATCGAGGCCGCGAATGCGGGCACTGGTGAGCAGTGGCCGGAGGTCCAGCAGGTTGCATACGCCAAGATGTGCCATGTTCTTGTCACCAAGCTTGGTCTGAACTGGGGCGATATTGTCGCCCACTTTGAGTGGACGAACCGCAAGTACGACCCGGCAGGCAACTCCAAGTACGCTACTGGTGGCGCACTATGGGACATGGACAAGTTCCGTGGCGATTGCTGGCTGGCATACGCTGACACGGAAGACGTGCCTGAGCCGCCGCCACCACCACCGGCACCGGAGCCCGACCTGCCGAACCCGCCGCCATCTGACGACGTAACTGCTGTCGATCCAGTCGAATGGTACATCAAGAAGGGCGACACGCCCTGGGGTGTAGCAAGCACCTGCTACGGCGATGGCTCCAAGCACACAGAGCTTGACGCGTCAGCGTTTAACAGTTACTCAACTGCAAGTAAGCCTGTCTTCACTGCAATCCCTGGGGTTGCTGGTGTTCGTGGCGAAGTAGAGATTGGTGAAGGTGTGGCGTCAATTATCCGGCGCTTGACTAACACGACAGCTTGGCCTAGCGCTGAGATGTTTGACACCTTTGCTGATTTCAATGGTGGCGGGGCACGCAACTTCAATCCAGGCGACGTTGTGCATTACCCGAAGTGATGAGGACGCCGTTCTCTGCTCCACTCCTCCTTGCAGCTTCGGCGCTGCTAGGGGGAGCAGTAGCAATAGCAGAGAACGGCGAGACTCGTACTATGTTGGCGGGCGCTGGTGTAGCAGCCGGGATGATAGCGCTAGGCGCTTACATCGCTCGCCAGGACGATTAGAGACAGCTTATCCAAACAAGCATGGCGCATAAGCCAGCTAGGCCGAAGAGGACAAGCAGTTCGGGAAACATTAGAACGGTTCAGTCTCGTCGTAAACAGGGGTAGCTTGAGGTTGCGGGCGTGCAACAGCGCCAGCGTCAGCCTTCTCGCGCTTGACCTTGGTGACTTCACACGTTGCCCAACGCAACGACGGGCCAACAGTGTCAGCTACAACTTCAAAGCTCTTGCGCTCGTTGCCGTCTTTGTCGGTGTATTGGCTTTCCTTGAAGCGACCCTGCACGTCAACGGCTACACCCTTCACCAAAGACTGGGCGCAGTTCTCTCCCAATTCCCCCCAAGCTGTGATCGAGAACCAAGTAGTCTCTTCTTCCCATTCACCGTTGCGCTGATAGCGACGGTTGGATGCAATGCGCATCCCGCAGACTGGTCGAGCCGATTGCGTGTATCGAAGCTCGGGATCTGCTCCGAGTGTTCCACTGATAGCTACTGTATTACCTGGCATAATGCCTCCTTTTCAAGCCCACACTTTGTGGGGTGATCTATTTGTTACGGCTTCCTACATCCGTAGTCGCCTTTAATCCAGGGGCCAAAGCCGCAGCGGGCATACAGCGCAGCACAGGCTTGAGCGTTGTGCCGGGGGTTACCTGCGAACGACCATCGGTTGTAGTTTTCCAAGATGCCGCCCGAACGAAAGAACCCGGCGAGAGAATTGAGTTGACAGAATCCCCAACTGTCATCGCCGGTTCGACGGTTGCCGTTGTAAGCAGATGAGTCGCAACCGCTTTCGCGGCTGACGATGTTGAGCATTCGATACACCTGGGAGTCATTAGCTCCTACATCCCACATTGCATGAGCAATAAGAGTGGCGTTGGCTTGCGAACAGCCGGTGGTGCTGCCGTAGTGGGACGGAATTGAACCAGTCCACTCGCGCCGAGGCGGAAGAGTTGTTGGTGGGGGGTTAACTTGAACTTGCTCACCGCGTTCCGCATGGTGGAACGGGCCTTGGATACCTTCGTGGATAGAGCGCGGTTCAGCTTGGGCTGCAAGCGGCAGCACGCCAATCGCAAACACGAAGGTAGTAAGTATCTTAAACATAAAAATGTATGACGCCGCCCTGCGAGGGGAGCTACCAAACAACCCTGGCAGGACGGCATCAAACCTAGAGCGTATCAGTAATGTGTTTGCTGATACGTTCCATCACCCAGGGGGGTATCTCGCCGTCAGTGGGTGGCTCAACGCTGACGCCGTACTTCTCTTCAACTTCCTGGTCTGTTAACGGTGGCACGTCGCCAGGACGACGGGCCCTGGTAGACACTTCCTCGCCAGACTCAAGACGCTTAACGAAATCACGGTAACTAGGGTCACCGGATAGTTCGTTGATCAAAGTTGAGATGCTGCGTCGCACGTTGACAAGTTCTTGCAGAGCACGCATTCTTGCTGGGGTCATACATTCCTAACGGCAAAGGGTGTGGAGGTCATCAATGAGCAGTCGGTGACCAAACATTACGGGGCCATCAGCCCCTGCTTGGAAGGCCGGGACACTAACACGATCCAGCCACTGAATGACACGGCGACGTGCTTCAAGGCGCTCGTTATCTGATTTAGGCAGTGGATCGTAGACAAACTCAGGGTTACCAGTGTCGGATCGAAGCATGTAACGATACAAACCGTTGCTTAAATGCTCACGATCAACACGAAAGCCTCCGAACCGAGGCTTACGCAGGTCACGAATACGCGCAGACACTGAGGAAGTGGGAGCGTTGGTCTTGGCAGACAGTTCCTCTAGCGTCAGGTCATCGAGCAGTAGCAGTTCGTACACCTGCACAAGCTGGCGCTTAAGACGCGGCTCACGCAGAAGAATGGGATCGTCAGTATCCAATGGGCCATCAAATAGCTGCGCCATAATCAGCACTCAACAAGGTCAACGCCAACGCTGACGGAGCAATACTCAACGTCCTCAGCAGCAGATTCGAGAGCTTCCCTAAACGCCTGCTCAAGTTCGTCGGGGTTGGTACGGGTCGAGATGTCAATAGTTACACTGCATTCAAGTTCGTATCGCACTTCTGGAAGTTCGAGCTCGAAGGCTGCGTTGCGCACATGACGGTTGTGCATATCAACAAACTCGAATAATTCTTGAGAGTCGCAATTCTCTTCAAGAACTTTCAACAACTGCAGACGGATAAAGACAAGATCAGCGTTGATTGATTCGCACCGTGTGGGATTCGGGATGTCTTGGTTGGTAAGTAGCATGTCAGGGTGTCCTTTTTACGTTGGGATTGTCAGATGAAATAACTTGGAACTCGATAGTGGTTGCAATGTTGCAAGCAAAGAGGGTGTCAAACATGACACGGCGTGCAGCGTCAGGGTTGATACCCTCGTTCCAACCGCCGCCGCACTGTGACCAAGAGCCTTGGCGTAGGGCGCGATAAGCCTGCCGCAAATTGCGAGATATCGTGTAGTGGTAGAAGTTGTCGTCTGACAAATTTTGAGATTGCCAGTTCAGCACAATCGAATGCTGACGCATTGAACCTGGCGGGTGTGACCAGATGCGGACGTAACGTTTCATTGGTAGCTCCTTTGGTAGCTCGGGTTAATTAACTGTGGAATGTGGGCGCAACATGAGACACTTCAATCTTCCACTGAGGGTTGAGATCCATGCAGTTCCATTCTTGCAACTTGTCATGCAGTCGGTCGTAAACCTCAGCAGCTTCATCACCCTTCTCAATCTCAAGGGCATTAGCTGTGTACACAAGGGCGTGCATGATGGTGGAGTAATCAAGCTCATTGAGAGCCACGCAAAAGCGATTGGTGTCTGTGGGGTCTGATACAAATTCGGTCACTGCTCTACCACCTCTGCAATCTCGGAGCCATCAGCCAGCTTGCGGACAAGCGGGGCAGTGGAACCATTCCGGTACAACGAAAGACCAAACTGATCACCAAGATTGATAGCGCAACGCTTCAACGCTTGGGTTTCAGCAGTCTTGATAGCCATGTCGTGAGCATCACCACGTTTAAAGTCAGGCATGATTGATTCACCGACAGCGCTGCCGTCGTAAGTGCAATCGTCAATAACCAAACGACGGCTCGCACGATATGCAACTTTGTAAGCAGCTTTACCAGCGCGCGTCGTAGTCTCTTGCTCGTAAAGCAATTCGGTAGGTAACTGAGCAATCTCTGACCAGCCACCGTAGCCAAACACTCGGATCAACATGGCCCGAATGTCATACCCTTCAACGTGAGACATGCCATTGACTTCACTGACACGGCTCGATTTGATTCCTGCAAGCAGGACTTTGGTTTGGTTCTCAGAAAGAATCATCATGCCTTTCAATGGCAGCTTGGATTATTGATTTGGGGATAGTAAGTACGCGGGTTGGCGCTGATCGAGTGATGTACTGGTCACGCAAGCCGGGATAGGCAAGATCAAACTCTTTGCTATCGAAACGCTGCGACCCAGCACGCTGCTTCAAGTGGGCAACAAGGTCACCGTCACAAGTAATAGCTTCATGGTCTTGAGCAATGTTGAACAGCTTGTCACGCAAATAATCAGCGTCTTCTTTGAACTGTTTAGCGCGGGCTTTGGCTAGGGAATACTCTTCGACAAGCTCCAACGCCACGTCACCGCCCTCACAGGGGACAGGAGTAGTCTCTTTGTACTGACGAGTAACGTCATCAGCACGACGCTGGTAAGACGCAGGCATTTCTTTGCGCTTGAGAGCTTCAATAAACTCACGCGTTTGAGTAGTGATACTAAAGAACAAGGCTTCATCAGCCTCGATCTCAGCAGTCTTGAGCTCCATGTTGCCATCAAGCCAAGCAAACACAGTGAGTTGCGCACCCGTCATCATCATCTCGGCTTGTGCTTGCCAGATCCAGTACGGCTCAGGCTCATCAGCACGGCGCGCTGTTGTTTTGATAGACAACAACACAGTGCCGCGCTCAGTGAGGCCGTCAGGGACGCTCACGATGTAGTCATTGAGATACGCAACCTCACACTTCTCAAACTGATACTTGTTTTGAGTCTCGTTGTACCAATTTAAAATGGATGGCTCAAGGTAAGTACCTCGCACCATTGCTGCTGTCTCTGGCTGACGCGTGCCGTCACGCTTATCTAGCCAGTATTGAGCAGCAGTTTGAAACGGATGCTCGTCAAACAAGACGGCAGTATGTGACGTACCAAACCGTTGCGAGCGTATAGCTGGCGTCAGGTGGGCGAGTTCTAAAGTTTGCATTACCAACTCGATTCGTATGTGTAGTAGAGAGCCTTGCCTCCGCTTAGATCATCACGCATTGAACGGCAGATGCTGGCGAGCTTGTTGATGTTGTTGAAGTAAACGCTTGTGTAATCAGTACCGCCAAAGAAGAAACCGCTCATTGGTCGCAGCGGATTGTGCTCAAGCGACCATTCCTCAAAGGTTTCAACGTCATCTGCGTCGGCTTGATCAAGCACACGTTGACACCAATCGCTAATCACGTCAAGCCACAACTCATTGAGGGGTCGGCCATGCAGGCGATGCAGCTTCATGAAGCGCTCAAGTCCATTGAACTTGCGGAAGTACCACACTGATTCAGTGATCGAGACAACAGCTTCTGGATCGTAGACGCCGCACCGTTCTAAGTAACTAGCGGCGTGAGAGTCGTCGGAATCAGGAATTGCTTGGATATGACGGTAGAACGTGGCATCTAAGCCCATTGGTAGCTCCTTGTTGGAAGATCAGTGTACTAAATCAGGCTGCGTGAATCAAGTGGGTCATGCAAGAGCATCAATAAGTAGTCACGATGCTGACCGTAAGCAATGATTGCTTCGTTGTAATCGTGGTACTCGTATTCAAACGTGCGCACTTGTTCGGGGAGAGCCTTGCCTGCATACGCAGTGGTGTGTCGCCAGTAGAACTTATGAACAGGCAAGTCAGCACCATAGTTATCAATGCGTTCAAGCTGGTGGGTGTAATAGTTGTCGTGTCCGGCAACATTATGTTTCTCTAAGATCACAGTGCCTCGCACTGCGGTGCTCAGTTCAGGCATCAAGACTTCCTTCTGTTCAAGCCGGGACAAGACACGCGATGGATTGCTTCAAGAGCTTCCATCTTGTGTCGCTTGCCAGCAATGTTGTGAACAGTGCCGTTGCAATGACGACACTTGTTGTTAGTTGTAAACATTTCAGACATGAATCCCCTGCTCAGTAAGGTGATGATCTGCTACTTGATTGCCGATGAACTTGACAGCACGTTCAGCATTGGTAGCTGCTTTCCACAACAGCGACGAGTCAGCAGTCAGGATGCGAAGCCAGTGCCCGAGGTAAGACAAGTGATCGTCGCGAAAGGTAGCGGTGCGGTTAAGACTCGACATCTGAAACGCAGCGCCAAGCTCGGCAACAAGTTCTTCAAAGGCATACTCATCAGAGCCAAAGTCAGTAGACATCGTGCGATTAAGACGCTTGCCGTGTCCAGTCCAGTGAACAAGCTCATGGGTAGCAGTTGACCAGTAACGATCAGGCTCAGTCCAGCGGTCGTGATCAGGCATGATGATGTAATCACCACCCGGCGAATAAGCAGCACCGGCATGGGCCGAGTGGCGCAAGGTAGCCCCAGCAGATTGAAGATAGGCGTCAGCTTCAAGCATCTGCTCATACTCGGAATCTGTACGAGTAACAGTCACAGTAGGCAGCGAGTACCCGCTGACCTGGCTGGCGTTGAACACGTTGTAAGCACGAAAGCCTCGGATCTTGTCTACCCCAGTCTCTTCGTCCTTAGCAATGAAGGGCCGAAACGCAAGGCTCGACTTTGATCCCTTCTCAACGTGGACGAGATCGCAACCGAACTCTTTACAAGCTGTCGGGTTGGGCTTGTCGTGCAAGTTAACACACTGAGCAGTGTGTCGGCTCAATCCCTGCCACTGATTGTAAGTAGCCCACTCGCTCGACCAATCGTTCATCAACGCAATCATCGAGAGCATGAACCTGTTGCCGCCGCTGTAAGTCTTGCCAGATGCGGGATTGAAGCAAGCGAAGTCAGCGCGCACCCAAGGCGGCGTCCAATTTCCAGTGTCGATACCAGCCTTGATTGAATCAACCATCCGCTGAGTAATAGCAGCGTTGAGAGTATCCAGTTTTTCCTTAGTCATTACGCCTCCGTTCGTGCGCGCCACCCATGAGCGGGCGGGCGAATAGGTCCGTCAATAATGTCTTCAAGCATTTCGTGTATCCAATCCATGTACTCGTCAGACACTTTGCATCCAACAAGTAGAACCAGCTTGGTCGTCAACGCATACGGGCTGTACGTCCAGTCGGGATCATCAGCTTCACTTGCTTGCTCAATAGCGTCGTTCATTAACCGAATCGTTTGAGGAAATACAACAGGTGTCAATCCAGATTGCTCAAAGAATTGAACGACACGCTGAGTCGTTTCTTCAACTGCAATTTCAAAGTCTTCGCGAAGGATGCGACCCATTTCAGTGTCAAGATACGGGTTAACGTATGATGTGGTCCGGTCTGTAAATTTCAATGTCCCTCAACTCTTTCTTAATGCGGCGGCGAGACTGAGCCTCGTCGTGTGGAATGTGTGGTGGAAACATTGCGTTGTAGCTGTAACTGCACAAGAAAAACAACGCAGATAAAAGCAATACAACGATCATGTAATGACAACAATTGACGCCAGCTTGTCGATCATGGCATCATGCAAATCATCAAGCGATTGTTCACGATCAAGGATTTCGCGAGCAACCTTTGCTTTAAACGCAGGCTCAATGAAGTCGTAAGTCATCATGTCTCGCAGCTTGTTGGTAGGTAGTTCATTCCAATTTGTCATCGCATATACGCTCCGTAATAGTGGCCGGGTCCATAACAAGAAGTAGCTGACATGCCGTGTTCGCAACACATGATGTGACCAAGCGAGGCATCGACTGCATCAAAGAACCAATTGACTTGCTCGATACGATCAGGGTCTTCGAGCTCGCGCAACGTGTTCTCTAAGAACACAGTCCAGCGATTGATTGTGTCGTTCCGAAGCATCAGTAGTCGTCGTCCCAACGCTCACCAGCAGCAGACGGATCAAACCAGGCTGGCGGAACGTCAGAATTGGCGTACTTCTCAATGCTGTTTTCGCGCTGCTGCACTCGTTGCGCTTGATGCCACTCGCACCGCGGCCAGGTCTTGCCGTCAGGGTCACCATTCCAGTGATAGTCCACGGCTCCCTTGCAGTAATCAGGATCTCCAAGACATTCAATGTCCGGCGAACGTTCAGCGGCAGAGGCCCACATATCGTCTTCATTTGCTTGCTGGTACTGGTATTGGTCCATCGTGATACCCCTTCGGGCTAGGTAGTTGGCTTGAAGTATGTTCATTTCCACGTCCATTCGTTAATGGAGGCGTTCACTAACTCGGTGTGAGTCTTAGGGGAACGGCTATGCGGATTAGCAGGAGTGCCAACACGCTTCACCACTAAGGCTTGCCAACGACCACCGGCAACAGTGCGGCGATACCACTGGTTGCCGACTTTCTTGAACTTGTACGGCCAGCAGTCAGGGCGATTGGTCATCAAGAACTCGCATATCCGGCAAACACGAAGTGACCGGGGGGGAATTCGATGCCGATGCACGGTCCCCACTTGTCTTCGTAAGTATTGACGATCATGCTGGCTTCTCGCCAGCCAAAGAGCTTTTCTAATTTAGCGAAACTGTCGTCCGAGGGGAGCGCTGTGATGAGATTGAGAACCTCGTCGTAGCTCACGTCTTTTGGCAAGGTGACTCGCCGGAAGCTCTCCTTTTCAGCGATGGTCCCGGTGTAGCCAGAGTGGCCGAAGTCGTAGCGGGCCTCCTCTTGCGCCAGATGGAACGCGTGAGTCATGGATTCGCCTGCGGCGTGATGGGTGAAATCTACTGCTCCCATGTGGGAACCTCCTTGTTTGGTGTGTAAGGGCAGGTCGTGTCGTCCGCACTCAACGCATCAGAAGTACTCCTTTGTGTTGTGATCACCGAACTTCACGACAACAACTTGGTCGTCTGTATTCAAATGAAGCATGGCCTCATAGATGGATTCGTAAATAATCAAACTGCTTTGAGCAGGACTCAACTCTTCATGCCGCGGAGTTGTAGCGAGCATCACGGAGTAAGCAATAGCGACGGCGTGCGCGTAACTACAGAACGCCAACGTGGATTGATCATCATCGAAAGTCTCGACAAGATATGGAACTTCATGGCCTTCCACGCTGAGGGAGATATTGCAGGCTGTAGGAGATTCAATAGACATAGGCTCTTAAAACTAGGTGGGGGTGGTGGATGGAATCGCTAGTCCATCACTATTGCATTGTGTAGTCACACAGTTGTCGAGCTCGGAAAACTGGAACTGCAAGTTATACGCGGGCGGATAGTTCAGTTGGACGCGAAAAGCTGGAACTGCAAGTGACACGCGGTTGTCAAGCTCGGTGCCCCCCCGGTCCCCCGCGCCTTGCGCGAGGGGGAAAGATGGGAGGACCGAAAACGACGAAAGCCCCCTACTCGGCATGTGCCAAGTAGGGGGCAGTCGTAGTTCAGATGAGGGTCAGAATCCGGTGACTACCTCACCCATCTCGGGGTCGTCTACCACCGTAAGTTCAGGCGTCAGATCGTCCGCGAACGGATCGCGACGGAACTCGCGGACAGCATTGCCAAGCTCGACGGCATCCTCCTCGGCCTGGGCATAGGAGGCCCAAGTCTTGAGTAGGAATACCCGCGACCCGGCACCAGTCGTGGGGTCATGGTAGGCGGACGCACACTGCGGATCGACCCGCAGCTTGCTATTACCCGCGGAATCCACCACCCGATGCCAATCCTCCCCGATCTTACGATAGACGGGCTTATACGGACCAGTCGAGCCCGAGGCGGTCACCTGCGACGGCGAGAAGCCAACAGCAGCGACTGCAACCCGGCCACCCATGAGATTGTGGATTGTCTCATCTTCCGGTTCAGGGCAGATAAAGTACACGCGGTCGGCCGTGAGTGACTCCCACGGCTTTGCTCCGGACTCTCCATCGAGGTCCAGCGTCACGCTGAGCCTGGACCAGTCCGACCAGCTATTACGCGCTGCGCAGAACTTACCGAACAGGCGCATCGCCCACTCGCGGTCAGTGGGGGAGAGTGCGGACCTATTGGGCCGACGATCCATCGCATGATACATCCAAGCGTCGGCTGTGACGCAGGGATTCCAGAGACTCCCCCACTCGATGCGGGGCGCTCCGTCCTCGGACGTGGGGGTAAGCACGCGGAGATCGATGTACTCTCCGATGACAGCCGCGGCACGACTGAGCTTTTCTTCAATACTGAACTCGATACTCATGTTATTTGACCTCCTGGGCCTGGGTGTTGGGAATATGGGGTTGTGATGCGGACCAAACGATTCGATCTATCGAATAGGGCAATCCATGCACCGTGCGATACCGCGTCGTGAGTCGCCAGCGCCGGTATCGGGGTGCTGAGACTGAGGGTTCAACCTCGATGGTGTGCTGCGTGTCAACAGCGTTAGTTACTCGATAATCCAAGTGGTAGCTCCTTTATGTGATGGCAAGCGCTCTGCTTGCCACGCCTCTAGGGCGCACCCGACGAATCGGGTACGCAATAGAGACTAGCAGATAATCACATGGCGTCGTCTAACCAGGCCGGGTTCCTGAGAAAGAAGGACTCGGAGGCTGAGTAGCCACGGACACTCGACCCTTCGTCGGGAGAATGTGCGAAGCAGTACGGCTCATCGTCGTAGATGACTACCTTGGTGCAATCGAAGCTCTCGCATTCGTGATGCCATATGTCATTTTTCTCGGACGGATAGAACGCGGGTCGGTTCAACCCATAAGGTGGGCAGTCGTCCTCGTACAGTTCCCGCATGCGATCCTGTTCGGCCTCATAGCGCTCCTCCCAATCGTTAACGTGGTAGAAACAGACCGGCCCGCTATCCGTCGGAATAAGCGCCCCTGAGCATGTGGCGCAACGCGCTTCCATCGAAGACGCTAAGTGCTCATCAAACGGGCGGTCGGTATTGTAGCCCGCAAGCTCAAAGGCCCGGCACATATGGAGAACCATCTGTAGCTCCTCCTCGGACCCGATCTCACCGCCAAGGCGGTTGTCGAAGTAAACGTTGGCCTCATTCATTGTGTAAGTCATATTCGTGCTCCTAAGCTCATGGCGTACTCAGACTCTCGCCCCTCGTACCCCTCTAATAATTTCACTCCTTGCGTCAATCCATCGGACGAAGGAGAATGAGCCCCCGTCCCGAAGTGCTGAGAGCTTGGGCGGAGCGGGATTTGTGATCTTTTGTCATGCCGCCGCTGCGACAGAGCCGGTCTAAATGGTCGTTACCATGGGATCTGGCGCAGCGATCAGCGGCGTGTCAACAAGTCACAAAGGCCGTGACTCACAGGGCTGCTCTGCTAGGGGGTTCACCGCCGCTACATCTACTCGGGGCGGAGATTCTTCTCAACGGGGTTGTTCGGCGGCGAAGTTCTCCATTCCGACAGAGAATCGCTGGTTAAGGGCAACGTTGCTCCTGACCCGCTTAGCGGAACGCCGCCAGGCGGATCGGTTAGCAGGTCACGCATACGGCGCTTGACCACTGGATTCTCCGAGTGAATGTTCCAGCTTCGCTGGAACTCGATCAGACTAGCGAATAGCAGCCGGGACGGGAAATGCGCCGAGGTGCGACTGATCTCACCAATGACTGGCGACCCGGTACTGACGCATAGCGAGGCGCATTTATCGTCACGGACCTGGCTCCTCGGGGGAGGTGAGGCTTGATGTGCCGAGCGTCGAGGCACAGCCGAATCCGGTCAGACTCCCGGAGGGATCAGTGCATTGAACAATGGCCACTTTTTGTCCTCGAAAGACGACAAGAAGCACTTCGAGGACATTGGATAAATAGCCATTGTTCTTTGCGCTGGCCGGGCTAATCTGAGGCGAAGTAGGATTGGCTTCAGCCAACTCCGCTCGCCGGGCGCAGTTTGCGAGCCCCTGGCGAGCATACGGAGCTTAACTACGACCTGTATGGCATGAGCCGATACAAGGCATCGCCACGCGTGCCGACCATCCACCGATTAGTAAACGTCCACCCATTGCATGGCCGTCCACATCAAATACTGATAGTCGCCACTCAACGCATCGAGGGAGAACTCATGGCGTACATCAACGGGTAGCGCCGATCGCACAGTGCCGTGAAGCGACCAACCGTTCTCAAGGTCTGCCCGAGAGAGTTGGACCTTAATGTCGGGGAACCTGGGACCGTGTTTGACTTCAATGTCGGTGAACCATGGCATGTTGTGACCAACTTTCGTAGTTGTGTGGATTACGCTCAAGCCTGGACCAAGCCACAAACTCGAACAAAGGATGTTTATGCCGACCGCCAAACAAACCGAAGCAGCACAGAAGAACCTAGTGCCGTTCGGTAAAGACGAAGAAAGCAAGAAAAGAGCCAGCGAAGCAGGCAGAAAAGGCGGACTAGCAAGAGCACGCAACGCCGAAGCAAAGAAGCTAGAAATCACGGACACCACCAAAGCCTGGAAGCTAAGCCTAGACATGCTCGCGGACACGTTCAACCGAGAAGAGCTAGGCAGTCAAGCAGCAAACGTGGCGTCAATGTTGTTAGGAAAGATCGCTAGTGGTGCAGTGGAAATCAGCAGTAAAGACATGGCCTCACTACTCGATACGTTGGTGAACATTGTTCGGTTGGAAGAAGGTAAAGCAACAAGCCATACCGCAAGCGTTTCTCTGGCGGGGGGCGATGTCTTAAACAAAATCGAGGCACTACGTCACAGCGCAAGTGTGGGGGGTAGTAGTAAGACAGAAGACGAGGGGAATGCCTCCCCCCCCGGTGGGGGTGGTACCCCCGGTGGATGTACTCAAATTAGTTATAAGAATACCCCAACCTGTAATGATGACCAGTTTCCCCCTCGCTTGAACGAAGAAGCAGATGACATCACTGAGGCAGTGTTGGTTGACCCTTATCTTCAAGGCAAAGAAGAGTGAACGTACCAACTCTCGTAGATGCTTGATAAAGCAGCGGAGAGGATAAGAAAGAACAAAAACGCTTTTTCGCGTTTAGGTTTTGTTTTGTTCCCTTTGAGCTTTCTTGTCTCCGAATGAGCGTTGACCTTCGTGGTAGCGCCTACCCATGTTGCGAGCCGATACTCCGATTGAGCGCCGATGGTTGTCGGGTGTGCGTGGTAGCGGGTTGTCGGGTCGGTAATCGCCGGGTCTTGTCATTAGGTGCTCCGTAGGCAAGTTGGGTTTGTGACACAGATATTTATTACTTTGGGGGTGAAAAACACTAAAAACAACGTGTGGAGCAAAGTTACCGATGGGTAACTACATAACCCCAGCGTAAGTGGCTAGTGCTCTGAGTAATAGGATGAGCGTTTCACAGGAGTATCTGGGTAAACGCCGTTGCAATCAATGATGACTGCGGGCTTGCGTACAGCAATTGGGTCGTTGAGGTTCCGTGTGCGCGTTGGTCCTTTGATCTTGGCTAACGGGTATTGCTTGCGGGCTTTAGCCATTCTGCAAGAAACCCACACCGATCAGTATTGCTTCTGCTCTGTTGTGGTCTTTGACGCGCACGACGTGTGGAGCAAAGCCAGGGAACTGTTGTGTGACAATCTGACGGGCTTGGTCTTTCGACTCTCTGCCGACTTTGGTGATGCCAACCCGTTTCTTCCACTCTCGCGGCAGTATTCGGCTCAAGGGGGTGTCTAGGGCTCCGGCGACTCCGATGACTACTCCGAGTTGCAGGCCCATTGAGAAGTTTGCTTTTGTGCCCGTTGGCATGGCGTGTACGGATTCACAGACAATTGTGTCTCGTTGTACGCCAGCCATGTAGTTCGTGAGCCAATCAGCGCACAATGCCCCGCCAGTGATAACAAGATCATCGACGGCCATGAGGTGCCCGCTGTCAAAGGTTGCTATTGCTCCGGTGACGCCGAGGTCAATGGCGTAGACGCGGCCCATTAGCTGCGGCGCTTACGTCCGTGGGCGGCTTTGAGCAAACGCTTGGCAACAATCAGTTCGCTACGGAGCGACTTGATCTCTAGGTTTAAGGAGGCTCGCTGCGCAACCGACGATTCGATCTGCTGCTCTAAGTAAGCGACTTGCGATTTCAGTTCTGATTCGATGTTCCCGAGTTCCATGTGGTCCTTCTTCTTCTTGGTCGTAAAGCTCAGTGAGCGATAAAGCCCATTCGGGGCAGGTTGACCCAGCATTGACATGCCAGGTGCCGTTTGTCAGTGTTGCGCTGCTGACTTGCGCGTGACAGCCGAGGCATCGCCACACGCCGACTCCGGTAATGCTGCACGGCCTTAATGCGACCCATGCGTGCATTCCAAAGTCTTCGCGAGAATAAAACTGTTCGATTCCAGAGTTAGCATCTGTCATGTGGGAACCTCCGTAGTTCTCGCAAATGGGGTGGCGGGAAGCACAAGTCTCGCCACCCCACCTAGTTTATCGCTTTCGTGTGTGTAAAGATAGGTACAATGTCGTTACTTAACGAGCTACTTGCTATTCCGCAAGAAGAGATTGCTCAGTGGCCCGAGAAGGAACAAATCTGGCTGCACGGCATGATCGAGCGAGAAATCGCTTTGTCTTCACCAGCCCGGTTTGCAGAGGCGCACAGCAATGGCTTATGGACGGCGTACAAACATCTTGAGTACACGTCTGACGCAATCGTTGGAATGATTGATAACGACGACTGCGACTTGTTGCTGATCGACCAGCCAGTGCGTCACGGCAAATCTCAGTTGTGTTCCAAGTGGACACCGGCTTGGTATCTGACCCGGCAGCGGATTCGCCAAGAACCGAAGTCAGTACTGCTTGGTTCTTACGAGTCCACGTTTGCGGAGAAGTGGGGCCGTGATGTGCGCGGCATCATTAAAGAAGTTGGTCCACAATACGACATGGTGCTACGAGATGACTCACGCGCTGCTGCTCGGTGGGAGCTCGAATCTGGCGGCGGCATGAATACCGCAGGCGCTGGCGGTCCCATTACGGGTAAGGGTGGTCACCTTCTTATTCTTGATGACCCGATTAAAAACGCTGACGACGCACGCTCACCAACAATGCGCAGGCATTTGAAAGAGTGGTGGGATACGACCTGGATCACTCGTCGTGAGGGTGGCGGCACCGGCACTAAATATCTTTTGATCATGTCTCGCTGGCACGTCGATGATCTCATGGGCTGGCTGCTGTCACGCGAAGACGAGATCGGTATGCGGATCAAACGTCTTCGTATGCCTGCTGTAGCTGAAGACGAAGACATATTGGGCCGTCGCCCCGGCGAAGCTCTTTGCCCTGAGTTGTTTGATGAGAAAGCGTTGGAGGGAATCAAGAAAGACTCCCCTATTGCTTGGCCTTCGCTTTACCAGCAGCGCCCCGTTCCCCAGGGCGGCGGCATGTTTAAGCGCGACAACTTCTTGGATTACCAGCGCAAGACCATTGACGGCGAAGAATACTTCCAGCTTGGCGAGCGGCTAATCCCTCGATCCACTTGCACCGTGTTTGGCACAATGGATACCGCGTACACCAACAACAGGCGCAGTGACTACACCGCACTTGGCATTTGGGCAGTGTCGCCCAATGATCCGTCTGACTTGATCTTGCTGCATATGTACCGCAAGCGCACTACACATGCCGAACATGCGCCTCTTTTGATGGAAGCGTGGAAGACCTGGAAGCCTCGGTGGGTTGGTATTGAGAAGATCTCGGCTTCTCTGTCGTTGTTTGCCGAAGCCCAGCGGACAGGTGTAGTCGTAAGGTGGCTAAAGCCAGACCGCAATAAGGTAGCGCGTGCTGAAACAGCAGTCGCTATGACAGAACAACATCGCGTTTGGGTTCCTGAAATTGCTGACACGGCAGACTTCATTGAGGAATGCACAACATTCCCCGAAGGCGCACACGACGACATGGTGGACGTGTTTGCGTATGCAGCAGCAGAAATCTACAAACGAACAGTTCACGGTAAACGGAGTAAAGTTCACCGCGAGAAAACTCACGCCGACAAAGTGTGGGACCAAATCCAGAAAAACAAATCAAACCGCGGCAAACATCCAATTCTTGGTAATTGGTAGCAGCCGCCGAAGGAGACACTTGTGCGAATTGCAAACATCATTCCCGTTGGCGCAGTAAAGAGCGCTGACATTTTTGGGAGCTCAAAACTTAAACCCGGTGAGCGGGTAGTTGATATTGCTATTGATATTGAGAACCTTCCGGCTTATGGGAAAGTTGTCATTAAGGAATCAAACGTTATTCGGATGACAAAGAAGCTGGGGTACGGCGTTCGTAAACCCGCTGAGGAAACTAAATTGCAGGCAGAACTTGAGAAATTGCGCGCCACTGACCAGGCTTACGCAGCGTTGCGGGAGACTTTGAGTAATGTCTGAGCAAGTTGGAGTCATCATTATCGCTGTTGCAGTCGCTTTAGCATTGACGGTCATTACCGTTTCAGCTATCAAGGCACAACAGAAAGAGTCCGAATCAGCCCGCGAGGAACGTCAGCGTCTTATGCTTCAAATAATGAGCCGCAACGCAGCAGAGTTTGCGCTTGCTCAATCAAAGATTGACAGCAGTGGGGCCGGACCAACAGAACCAAGAGTAGTACACGAACAAGTTGGCTTGTGAGGTAAACGATGAGTGAAATGGCAGCTTTAGGGGCGGCAACACCTGTGGGTCAAATGGTCGGTGAAGCCGACCGTGAAGACAAAAAACAGATCACGCCCAAAGAAGTGCGACGACGTTGGGATCGCGCTCTTCGTGCTACGCAATCTGTGCGAGAGCAAGCTGCCATTAATGAGCAGTTCATCAATAACAAGCATTGGCTTCGCTGGAATAAGGGTGTCGGGCGTCTGGAAGAGATGCCACGCAATCCAGATCGGGTCCGCGCGACCGTCAACAAGATTGGCCCCGACACTCACCGGCTTCTTGCCAAGCTCACGTCACGCGATTTGCACTTTGAGGTGCCACCAAACTCGCCAGATGACATGGCAATGCAGGCAGCACGCGTAGCCGAGCAGGCTTTGCTTGATACTTCCCGGCGTCAGCACTGGGAAGACATCCGCTACGACAACGCTTTAGACGTGTGGCAAGCCGGTGCAGCCGGAATCATGGTGGAATGGGACGATTCGCAAGGCACTCCGGTTGCTATGGACGAATCGGGACGCGCTATCCACACTGGCGACGTGTCGTTGACCGCTGTTCCGATCCATGAAATTGCCGTAGAGCCAGGCACCCGCAACGCCGAACACGCAATGTGGTGGATTCACGGCCGCGCTCTGCCTCCCACGGAGGTCCAAGAATCGTGGAATCTTGAAAAGGAGCCAAAAGCTGACGGGCGTGCAGTCGATACGGTCTGGCGTGTTCACCAGCCGGACGCCGGAACGCACACAAAGCTCACGATGGTCTTCACTTACTATGAGCGTCCGTCGTCGCTGAGTGAAGGGAAGATTGTCACCGTCGTTGGTGAAGAGATCATTGAAGAGTCGCCGTGGTACTTCCCGTTCACTGATCGGTTGAACTTGGCTGTCTGTCGTGTTCAACCAATTTCTAAGAAATGGTTTGGGCATACGCCATGCTCGGATGCTGTTCCAATTCAGACGGCAATGAACGCAGCTTGGTCTTCGATCATCGAGCATCAAAAGCTGGCAGGCAACGCCCGTCTGTGGGTGCCCGAAGGTTCCGTTGAAGACATTGCAGACCTTTCCGATATGTCGGGGGAGGCCGTTGAATACAATCCAATCAACGGCGCACGCCCGCAATATGAAGCCCCACCCGTCATGCCTGAATGGTGGGTCCGATCTCCCGACGAACTCGGTCGGGCAATGGATGAGATTCTTGGACAAACCGACGTAACTCGCGGCGTCGCGCCCACTGGCGTCGAGTCCGGCATTGCAATGTCGGTTCTAGCTGAAAATGCTGACACGCCTGTTGGCAGATTTGGCAAGAACATGGCCGGAATGTGGGGCCGTATTGGCTCAATGGTGCTTGATTTGTACTCGATGTACGTCAAGGACACCCGTACAGCCAACGTAATGATGCAGAACAACAACGTTCCTGAGTGCGTTCGCTGGAACGGAATGCTTCTCGAAGGCCATACCACCGCAATTGTGCCTATGGATTCAGTCGTGCCCCGCAACCGCAACGCTCAAGCGGCGTATGCGTTCCAGTTGCATGACCGCGGTTTGATTCAGTCGCCAATTGAGTTGGCGCGAATTGCTGATTTGCCGGATCAAAACGATCTCATTGCTGGCATCGACCCCGACTCGGCTCGCGCAATGCGTGAGAACTCACAGCTTGCTGCCGGTGCTGCGCGAACTGTAGACACTATTGACGATCACGCAAACCACATGATTCACCACCGGAACTTCATGCGCTCGCAGCGATTCGAGAATCTTCCAATGGAGATCCAGCAACGTGTACGCGAACACACCGCCGCGCACGAACAGTTTGCTGCCGGTCAAGGCGCACAGCAAGCAATGGCGGCTTCTGTCTCGCCAATGGCTGCTGCGCTTCCAACAGAAGCGGTGTCGCCGCTTGATCCGAAGCAGGTTGCTGAAATGGCAATGATGTCGGAGATGGCACCAAGCCAAGCAACTCAAGGTCTTGGCATGGGCATGGAAGGCGGCGGGTCGATGGCTCAAGCTGCAATGCAAAACTCTCAAGGGCCGGGCGCAACACCAATGCCACAAGGTTCGCCACCGGCTGAGATGTCCCCGCAGGCGGGCATGACACAAGACCTGCTACAACAACAACCACCAATGTAATAAGACCCAGGAGGTCAGGACCATGAGCGATTTCAACAGTGCGGCAGAAGCCGTAGATTCAGTAGTAGACGCAGGCAGCGTTTCAGTCGAAGCCCCCGCAGCGGAGCCGGTTGCTGAATCAGTAGATGTAATGGACACCGATACAGAAGGCATTAAGTCTTTTGATCAGGCATATGTGTCAAAGCTGCGAGCGGAGGCAGCTAAATACCGCACGCAGGCGCGTGAGGTTCAGGATCAGCTAAAAGGCGTTCAGACCAAGTATCAAGAGTTTGAAGGCTACGACCAGGCCGACCTTGACGTATGGAAGCAACTGGCTGTTCAGTGGAACAGTTCACCGCAGCAGGCGGCAGAGTCAATGCGCACTATTGCAGTCAATGTCTTGGGTGATCCAAACGCTACATCCCAAGAAAAAGCAGAAGCCGTTGAAGTGATCGAGCAGACCACGCCAGGCGCTTCGCCCGAAAACATTGAAAAGATCATTGACGCTCGTATTGCGGAGCGTGAGAAGAACACTGAGTTTCAGGGCCGGGTTCAGAATATCGAGAACACCTTGGTTGCCGAAGGATTTACAAAAGGCTCTGCGCAATATGCCAACGTTTTGTGGCACGCCACAAACAATAAAGACACTGGCGGCGACATCCAGAAGGCAATTGAAGCACACCGGGCATACGAACAAACCATTGTTGACCAATACGTCAGTAATGTCAAAGAAGGCAAGACTCAAGTACGCGGTCCAGCCGCGCCGGGAGTCTCGGGTTCAGCAGCGCCAGACGCGCCTAACGATATTAAATCTGCAACTTCTGCGGCAAGAGCCTTCCTTGACGCACAAAGAGGTGCCTAGAATACAAAACGAGCTTGATGCTCAGTACATAAATCGCGTTAGATCTGGAATCTAAAGCACCGAAAGCAGTGGCTCGACGCCGCGGCAATTCACCCAATTCATTTCATCTAACACAGGGAGAACAGCCATGTCCGACATCGGACTCGCACGCAGCAATGCGGATGCGGTGCTTAAGGAGTTTTACATTCCGGGCATCCAGAATCAGCTCAACAACGAAGTGTTCGCACTTACGCAGTTTGAGACAAACACCACCGACATTGAGGGACGGCGCGCCGTTCTTGCGCTCAACACTGGGCGTAACGAAGGGGTTGGCGCACGCGCCGAGCTTTCGCCTCTTCCCACTGCCGGTCATCAGCAGTATCAGGAAGAGCGCATTTCGCTCAAGTACAACTACGGCAAGATCCAGCTTTCCGGCCCGGTCATCTACTCGATGGCTTCGGATCGCGGCTCTTTCATCCGTGCAGTTGAGTCGGAAACTACTGGCGTCACGCGCGACCTGCGCAACGACGTAAACCGTCAGATCTACGGCGACGGAACTGGCGTCATTGCCACGGTCGATTCGGCAGCAGGCAGCGTTGTAACGCTTGCTACTCCTTCTTCCATGACGATGCGACAGCTTCGACCGGGAATGACTGTTGACTTTGGTATGGCCGCAAGCGCGGGAACTGACACAATTGTTGCAGTTGACCGCAAGGCAGGCACCATTACTACGGCAGGCGCAGTCACCCTTTCGGGCGGCGAAGGCATCTACCGCACCGGAGCAAGCGGTGAAGGGTCAACGCAAAAGGAGATCACCGGTCTTCGCGCACAGGTGTCCGATACGGGCGCACTGTTCAATGTTGATCCGGCCGAAGCTCCTGTCTGGCAGTCATTTGTGAACGCTGACGCGGGCGCAGTTTCAGAAGATATGTTCATCGAGGCATCTCAGGAAGTTAACTCCGAGTCGGGCCACCAGCTTGACTTGTGGATTACTTCCGCTGAGGTTCATCGTGGCGTGTCGGCTCTCTTGACTTCGCTCAAGCGTTTCCCGAACACTCTTGAGCTCAAGGGTGGATACAAGGGACTCGATATGTCCGATGTGTCGCAGGGCAACTCTGGCAGCAACGAAGTCGCGATGGTGTGGGAAAAGGACATGACGGAAGAGGGGGCGGCCTACGGCCTCACCCGCGAGTCGTGGAACATTTACCGCATGTCAGACTGGGAGTTCATGCAGGAAGACGGCGCAGTTCTGCACCGCGTTCCAAACACCGATGCCTACGAGGCAACGCTCTTCTGCTACATGGAGCTTGCTACTCACCAGCGCAACGCAAACGCCAAGCTGGAAGGCATCACCGTCGCTTGATAGCGGCTGATCTTCAATGACGGGTTTACTTCATCCTCAGACTCAGAACGGACGCACGCTGTGGGTCGATACTGGGATGGACGATCTGATCAAGAAGATCCATCATGGCGATCCTGTCCTGGGTTGGGAAGGCGACGAGCGGCTTGCCGTTTATGCCAACCAAACCCAGGGCGGGATGGTCTTTGAACTGTGGCGATTAGAAGAAGACGAGAAATATCGCCACGTCATGCACACGCAGCCAAACGATCCGTTTGACCATCAGATCATTCGTTGGCTAGTAGCAAACGATAAGCGCCGTAAGCCGAAGGGCTGGTCGCTTGACGCCGAAATTAAAGATCACAACACCGCTCTGGACAACGCTAAAGAAGAGCATCGTAAAGAGTGGGTTCGTGAAGAGTTCGGTCCTCGTTTGCTGCACGCAGTCAGAAAGGATATGTGATGGCCGAAACCGAAGACCATGTAATTCAAGGCGATCCAGAAAATCCACCTGCTGATTTGGAAGCAGGCCAACTCCTATGGGACGGCCTCCTCACTTCCGACAAGCCAAACCAACTGCCTGACGCGCCCCGCGACGGTCAGCAGTACGCTCGCCAGGACGGCGACTGGGAAGTCATCAAGCATCTTGGGGGCTATGGACGGGCGGGTCAAGCGCTTGGCGGTATCCCGCTTGTTGCTTGTCGCCAGATGGTGCGAGATCGTCTTGGCGTACCCGCACACGACGAGTTCTTTAGCGCGACTGTGCTTGACTCCAACATCAATCTTGCTCTTACGACTTTGCAGTCTGAGCATAGATGGCCCTGGAATGAGCGAGCAGAACAAGTTTTGCTTAATGAATCAGGCGAGCTAGAACTTCCCTTTAATTGCCGTACTACTCGCGCGATCATTACTGATAACCGCGATCTTGCCGAGATGACTTATTACGACTTGTCGGTCAGATTTAAAAACGCCAACGGAACCCCATCGCACTACGCAATCCTTAATCGCATTTTGCACTTCCGGCCATTCCCGACCAGCGTTATTAAAGCGCAGCACATTTACTACTCTGAGCCAGCGTTGCTCTCGGCTGACCTCGATGTTCCAAACATCCCGGTTCAGTACATTGGCGTGCTCATCGCCAAAGCTGCTCAACTGTGTTCCACTCGCGAAGACGACCGGCCAAGCGCGCAGGTTCATTTGCAGGAATACATGCAGGGCGTAGAGAGGATGCAGAAAGACATTCGACCCACGTCGCGTCCTACTCAGATTCGCGTCCGCGACGGTAGTTGGATCTGAAATGGCAGCGGATTTTGTAGTCCGTTACGCCAGCTTTCTCGGCGGGGATTGGGGCAACCGCGATGCTTCACGCGCTCAAGAGAATCAGTACCGCGGGGAGAACGTCAAGCTCTTCGAGAGTGGATTGCTTGGGGTCCGTAACGGATTAAAGCATTTAGATGTCGCTGACATGCCTGCACATACTGACGGGTACGGGCCAAAGGGCGTGGATATCTGGAAAGACAACGTTGTTGTCGTGCTTGATAAGCCTTATCTGATCAATCTTGAAGGCGATCACAAAGCGACGTTGATGGGTGAGTTCCCGAAAGGGCCACCGACCACGCCGTGCCGCATGGCGCAATACCGTCAGGCTCTGTACTTCAACCACAGCGGATACATTTTCAAGTACGACGGCAGCACAATTACTGAAATAGCGTTGCCAGCCAAGCTCAAGGGCTTGACGCGATGGAACTATTACTTGATTGCGTGGGATGAGGACAATCCCCAGCGTGTGTATTTCACCGAAGTTGGGGAGTTTGGCGCGCAGCCAGACGTTTGGGAGACTAATAACTTCCTAGACGTTGGTGGAAACGAGCCGATCACAGCCCTGTTGCCTATGTACAACACACTGTATGTAGCAAAAGAATCAGGCTGGTATCAGATCTCCGGCGTGCTGGGCGACCGTCCTTACGTTAGGCGCATTGCCAACGGCAACGGCCCAGCGGATGATCGCATTGCAGCAGTTACTACAGACAACAGGGTGTTGTACTGGGGTTCAGATAACACGCCAATTTGGTTTAACGGCGAAGTGCCGTACATGGACAAAGAGTTTCGCGTTGAATCTTTAGAGACTTACTATCCATCAGACAGTGTGGTGGCGTCAGTGACGGGCCGACACAACTTGATGCTTGGCGAACCTGCTGATTCATTTGAAGACGAAGACGCTGCAACAGCAATGTTGGAGTACGACTCGGGACGTTGGAGTACACACACTTTCAACGGCGTCAAAATGGGTGGTATTGCAGGCCACGATTTACGCACAACAATTGACAAGCCTGCCAACACAATGTTCTTGGTAGATCGACCAAGAACGGTAGGTCAAACTGTTGAGTTGTATTCCTACAGCCTTGCTCAGAATCGCGTTGGCAACAATTCCGACAAATGGGCTGCGGCTTCGGACGTAAGCCATCCAAATCTGCTTAATGGCTATGTTGAGTTTCCTGCGTATTACGATCCGCAGTCTCGTTTGGTCATGGTCCGAAACCTTGTGGTCCAATTCCGGCACTGGAAATCAGGAATTGAAAACAGCAAAAACGAATTGCAGGTGCAGTACAGGCCACTTGGTCGCTACGAGGGTGGCTCAATCGACACAAAACCCCAGTTGTGGGTAGAGAATTCAGATGACGCCGAGGACGGCGGCACCGATGTAACGTGGCGAATTGGCATGGGCAAATACGGGTGGTCTAACGGATTCCAAATTGTGTTCCCGGTAATGCGTGGAGTTGCTTTACGCAGCATCGAAGCTCATGTTGAAGTCAGATCAGCGAGGTTGTGATGCGAGGATTTAACCCGAGATGGGAATACTCAAGACGCGCGCGCAACTTTCGTGACGCAGACGGCCCCGAGTTTGCTCGCATTGTAGAAGAACGCGACCGCGAGTTAGAAGAATATTTAGACCAACACGACCACGACTATCTGCCATTAGAAGGCGGCGTTGTGACGG
>CALCGO010000022.1 GCA_937901055.1 uncultured Rhodobacterales bacterium | reverse complement strand
CGGCGCGGGTGCGTTCGTACATTTCCGTAATGCCTTCGCCCGCACCAATCTTGGCACGGTGGCCGTATTTTACACCGTCGTAACGGGACAGGTTCGAAGATGCCTCGGCAGGGGCGATCACATAGTAGGCGGGCAGCGCGTATTTGGTGTGCGGGAGCGAGATATCGATGATCTCCGCACCAGCGGCGCGCAGCTTTTCAGCACCGTCATGCCAAAGCGCTTCGATTTCTGCGGGCATGCCATCAACGCGGTACTCTTTCGGAATGCCGATTTTCTTGCCACGGATATCACCCGAAAGCGCCGCCTCGAAATTCGGCACAGCCAAATCAGCAGAAGTGGAATCTTTGGGGTCATGACCAGACATCGCTTCCAGCATGATCGCTGAATCCCGAACGGTTTTGACCATCGGGCCCGCTTGGTCCAAGGATGACGCAAACGCCACCACACCCCAGCGCGAACAACGGCCATATGTTGGTTTAACGCCGACGATGCCCGTGAACGCTGCTGGCTGGCGGATGGAACCGCCCGTGTCAGTACCCGTCGCACCAAGGCAAAGGTCAGCGGAAACCGCAGAGGCCGAGCCACCGGATGAACCACCCGGTGTTAGCGCAGTAGTTTCGTTTTCGCGACGCCAAGGGCTAGTGACGGGGCCGTAATAAGATGTCTCGTTTGACGATCCCATCGCGAATTCGTCCATGTTCAACTTGCCCAACATCACGGAGCCTGCGCCCCAAAGCTGCGTCGTGATCGTGGACTCATACTTGGGCTTGAAGCCGTCAAGGATGTGGGAGCCAGCTTGCGTCTGGATATCTTCAGTGCAGAACAAATCTTTGATGCCCAGCGGAATGCCACACATGTCAGGCGCATCGCCCGCCTGAATGCGAACATCGGCGGCGGCGGCCTGCGCCAGCGCTTTTTCCGGTGTCTTGGTCGAAAACGCATTCAACGTATCAGCCGCATCAATCGCGTTCAAATAGCCTTGCGTTAGCTCAACCGAGGTAACTTCGCCGGCACGCATTGCATCGCGCGCACTGGCAATTGTGATTTTGGATAGGTCAGTCATGGCTTACTCCACCACTTTCGGAACGGCGAAGAAACCTTCGCGGGTGTCGGGGGCATTTGCCAGAACGCGTTCAGGGTAACCACCATCGGTGACGACATCTTCGCGGCGCTTCAAAGCCATTGGCGTAACCGACGACATTGGCTCAACGCCTTCAATATCGACCTCGTTCAACTGCTCCATGAAATCTAGGATATTGGAGAGCGCACCGGCGAGTGGTTCAAGTGCTTCTTCAGCGACTTCGATGCGGGCCAGATGCGCCACTTTACGCGCGGTTTCTTTATCTATCGACATGGGGTCCATTCCTGACGGTATAACTTTGGAATGCGGTTTAGCCGCGCTACGCCTCGGGCGCAAGCGTTGCGGCACTTGCATGGTCGCGATTCCGCGTTATCGTGGGGGAAATTGACAGGAGAACGCACATGAAAATCATCTGGCTTGGCCATTCCAGCTTTCGTATCGAAATCGGCAATCAGGTTTTGCTGGTTGATCCATGGTTAACAGGCAACCCGATGTTGCCGGAATTCCACCGTGAAAAGGCCATTGTCGGCGCGACGCATATTCTGGTTTCCCATGGGCATGGGGATCATGCGGGTGATGCGGTTGCGCTCTCCAGGCAGCTATCCATTCCGGTCGTCGGGATTTATGATCTGATGTCTTGGTGGGAAGGTCAGCACGAGATTTCGGTTGTCGGGTTCAACAAAGGCGGCACGGTTCAGTTGGGGGACGTGGCGGTGACGATGGTTAACGCGGTGCACAGTTCCTCCATCGCGACGGATAACGGGCCTGCGTATGCAGGGCACGAGGCGGGTTTCATGATTTCGGGGGAGGGGAAAACGATTTATTTCTCTGGCGACACGGACATTTGCATGGATATGCAGTTGATGCAGGAATTGCACGCGCCGGAAATCGGTATCCTGTGCGCGGGCGGGCATTTCACAATGGACATGAAACGAGCATCCTATGCCGCGAGAAAATTCTTCGCATTCGATACCTTAATCCCCTGCCACTACCGCACGTTCCCTCTGTTGGAGCAAAGCGCGGATTTGATGAAGGCAGAATTGACGGACGTTAACGTGGTCGAACCAGAAGTGATGGTCGAAATAACGCTCTAGGCCTCTCGCCACTCTCCGTTGGCAATCCCGTCAATCGTCCAATCGCCAATACGGTAACGAATAAGTCGCAGCGTCGGGTATCCAGCAGCCGCAGTCATGCGCCGAACTTGACGATTGCGGCCTTCAGTTATGGTGATTTCCAACCAGCTATCCGCCACGGTTTTACGAAACCTTACAGGCGGGTCGCGAGGCCATAAATCGGCTGGCTGGTCGATTTGGTTAACCTCTGCAGGCGCCGTCATGCCGTCCTTAAGCTTTAGACCCTCGCGTAACGCTTTGATCGCCTCGCTCGTCGGTTCGCCTTCGACATGCACCCAGTAGGTTTTTGGGGTCTTGTGCTTTGGTTCGCTAATCCGGTGTTGCAATCGGCCGTCATCGGTCAAAACCAGCAAGCCTTCGCTGTCTTTGTCCAAACGTCCGGCGGCATAAACACCGGGCACATCGATGAACTCCGACAAAGTTTTGCGGGTCGAGCCAGCGGTCCCCGCATCAGTGAATTGCGAAAGTACGTTGAACGGTTTGTTGAATAGAATGATTTTAGACATAAGACACATTTCGCAGGAGTGGGGCGTTTGCACAACCCGTATGTTGACAAATCATATTTCCACTGTATGTTAATTAACAAATACATTAATTGAGAGTATGATGCCCGACCTAACCACCTCCTTCGCCGCACTAGGCAACACCACACGCTTCGCAATTGTCGAACGCCTCCTGAAAGAAGGGGAGTTGGCCGCCGGAGAGTTGCGAGACGTCGAGGAAATCTCACCCCCCGCATTATCGCGTCATTTCAAAGTTTTGCTGGAGGCCGGAATTCTAACCCAACGCATCGACAAACAACGCCGCATGTATTCGGTGCGCCCCGAAGCGGTTGAAGCCATAAGCGAATGGTCGATGAGCTATCGAAAATTCTGGGACGGCAGCTTCGATCGTCTGGCGAGCGCCTTGAAACGCGAGGTACGCTGATGGCAACCCTAACAATGCAACGGGTATTTGACGCTGAACCGACTAGAGTTTTCGAATTCCTGACACAAACCGATAATCTGCTGAACTGGTGGGGACCTGAGGGCACAATAATCCGCGACCACAGCCTCGATTTTTCAAAAGTTGGCCCTTGGTTCGCGGTGATGATCGGCCCAGAGGGTGGCTCGGCAAAGGTAGGCGGGCAGGTGTTGGAAGTCAGCACGCCGCACGCCATCGAACTGACATTAAGCTTTATGATGGAAGAAGGCCAAGGACCGGAATCCACAATCCGTGTTGAAGTTAGCGCCAGTGACGCTGGCGGCACGCATTTGTTGTTAACGCAAACAGGGCTGGACCCTGCACATATTGACGACATGATGAACAAAGGCTGGAATGCAGCCTTGCTGAGACTAGAAAACCTAGTAAACAAAATCAATTAAGGGAGAAATTTAATGCCAAATTATGTTATTGCCTATCGCGGTGGCGGAATGCCGTCCACGCCAGAAGAAGGTGCGGCGCATCGTGCCAAATGGATGGCTTGGATCGGAAGTCTTGGCGATGCTGTGACCAATCCGGGCACACCTATGGGGAAGTCTACATTCATTAACACACAAGACGGTGTATTGGATGAAGCTCCGTGGACCGGGATGTCAGGCTTTATGACATTCACCGCTGACGATATGGATGCGGCAATCGAAATCGCTAAAGGTGACCCATTCTGCGATACGGGAACGGTCGAGTTAGCCGAAGTGATGAATATGGGCGGCGGTTAACTTCGTTTTTCACTAAAAAAGCCACGTAATAATTCGCCGGATTCGGCCTCGCTGATGCCACCGTAGACCTCGGGTTTATGGTGGCATTGGGAATGACTGAATATACGCGGCCCTTGCTCCACCCCACCAGATTTCGGATCCACAGCCCCGTAATACAACCGCGCAACACGGGCGGACGAGATCGCCATCGCACACATGGGGCAGGGCTCCAACGTTACATAAAGGTCAACATCCGGCAGCCGTTCGGACCCTAGCGCGGCGCAAACCTCGCGGATAACCAGAATTTCAGCGTGGGCAGTCGGGTCTGATAATTCGCGCGTGCGGTTGCCATTTTTCGCCAACACCTTGCCGTTCGCAACAATCACAGCCCCAACAGGCGTTTCGCCGCGTTCGGCGGCAAAACGGGCCTCAGCCAAGGCAATGTCCATATATGTGGTGAATTCGCGCATTTCGACCCTAGTCAACTGTGTAGTCCTTCGTGTATGCCCCGATCTATGACAGAAAAGAAACATGAAGGCGAGCGGATCGCCAAGCGCCTTTCGCGCGCAGGGGTTGCCTCGCGCCGCGAAGTTGAACGGATGGTTGCAGCTGGACGCGTAAGCGTTAACGGCGAGGTGCTGGAGTCTCCGGCATTTAATGTGGTGCCCTCCGATAGAATTTTGGTGGACAACAAACCTGTTGCCGCGGCGGAACCCGCGCGGCTTTGGCGGTATTATAAGCCCAAGGGTTTGGTCTCCTCCAACAGTGACGAAAAAGGTCGCG
>CALCGO010000021.1 GCA_937901055.1 uncultured Rhodobacterales bacterium | reverse complement strand
ACAGCGATGCCGACGGCCCAGCAGCCCAACAGGTCGGCTAGCCATGAAAATGCTTGGATGATGATTGGGTCGCCACAACTGTCGCAGCTGCTTGATTCGGGATTGCTGAATTCGTCGTACTCGATCTCAAGCACATCTAATTTTTGGCGCTTGACGTACGTGCCCGTTGGAGCGACGCTGCCGCCACCTCCCGTGTCGGGGAAGCTGCTTGGGTTGCTGATGTAAGCCATGGCCAGCATGACTTCTGTTTGGCGGATCTTGAATGGGATCGCAGCGCAAGAAGCTAGAACGCCGTCGCAACTGGCTTTTTGCCGGGGCCACTTCAGGTTTTGGGTGGCTGCACAGCGGTCGCCTACATAGTCCAATGTCTCCAGCCAGTTGGTGGAAACAATTAGTGCAATCGTTTTGTCTTCATCGGTTGTGGCGTCCCACTCCGCATAGAACGGCATGTTGCCTGCGATTGTATCGGCGTCGGCAAGCGTGACGTAGCTATTACTTTCAGGCCCTGCAAGCGTTGCGTTTAGTACAGGTGCCATTACACAATTTCAGTGTGGGTTACGATCCAACCCGCTTTTGCCAATTCTAATCGCTTGAAGCGGGCTTTCTCTTTGGGTACATCGACCAGTTGGAATTCGCCTGCTTTGTAGGCGTGGAGGCGTGCCAGGTTGATCATCTTGCCGAGGCTTCGGGGATGGGTTCTTTCAGTTTATGGCCATTAAAAAAGCCCTCCCGAAGGAGGGCCGTGAATCCTGAGTGATCAGGCGTAAGGTGTTGCGGCAATCGGGGTGTTGACCTGGATTTGCACGATTGGGATAAGCTTGGGTGTTTGGTATGCCAAAGCCCAGTTGCTGCCCGTCTCCAACAAAGTGTTGGTGGGGTTGTCGGTTGCAGATGTCCAGGTGGTGCCCATCACGTGCATACCGTAGTGGTAATCAAGTGACATGACGTCCTGCTTCGAGAGGATATTGCGGTCGACCTCCGTGCGAAGCTCCTGTTGGACACCTTCGTTCACCACGCCGCCGCCGAAGCAGTAGACGGGGAAGCAAGGATATTCGCCGGTCGTTCCAGCGTTGGAAGCTTCCAACATGTCGTCCACGATTACGCGGGCGCCCATGAAGTATGCGACGTCGTCGTTGCGGAGGTTGATTCCGCCGCCGCCCCACTGGATCGCTCCACCATCTACCAAAGAGGAAGAGGAGAAGGTCAGTGCGCCGACTTGGACGAGGTAGTAATACACGGAGCTGTGCATTGCTACGGCTGTGATGTCACCGCCACGCTCGCCCAAAACTGCACGCGCTTCTGCGAAGACTTGTGCGGTCATGTAGTTCGACTCGTCGGGCGTGGTTGCGCCCGAGCACTTAGCGACAACGTTGTCGGCAAGGGCTGTGTCGAACAAACCTTCAACCTGAGAAATCAGGGTGGAGGTGCGAAGCTTGAGGATGGCGCGGGTCAGGTAGCTGCGGATTGCAGCCATTGGGTCGCTGCCCGATCCAAGGGAAGAAAGATCATCCACTGCATAGGAGAATCCCCTGTGCATGATGGTCATGATCTGTTCGTCCGCAGTGATTTTCTGCGGTGTCAAATAGCCAGCACCACTGGTTCCCCAGGTGGAGTTGGATTCGATGACTTCTTCCGTTGGGTTGATTGGCTGGAAGAATGGCACGCGGACGCGAACGCCGCCTGCACGACAATCGAGGGCGCTGTTACGCACCATCACGCCGGATTGGATCCACGCGCAACGCTCGAAGATCTCTTCGCTGATGTAGCTGAGGAATTCTGGACGTGTTACCAGATCGGGGAGAAAGGTTCCACCTGTGTAATTCTGGAAGGGGGCTGCCACGGCAGTAGTCTCCTGAAAAAAGGAAAGTTAAGACGTCTAGCGGCCAGCTTCGGATTTCAAAGCTTTGGCTAGGTCGGGGTTTTCAACTTCAAGGCGTAGCGCCTCTGTCAAATTGCCGCTGCGATAAGGATTCTCGCGACCGGGTGCAACGCTGCCAGCTGGGGCGGACCCCATTCCTTGCGCTCCTGAAGCGCCGAAGTGGTGCTGCCAATCGTTTGACTGCTTCAAATGAGCTAAGTATTCACCTAGTGGTTGTTCAACGCCCCCGTTTAACACCACTGGATCGCCTTGCTCGCTTTGACGCAGTTGGGATTGCAGCAACAAGTACATCTGTTGTGAATTGACCGCTCCAGCAGAGTTGATCTGGCTTAAAGAGGCGGCGCGGAGTCGGTCCTGTTCGCGTTCTTGCGTGGTAGTCGCAAGTTTTGCTTTCAGTTCCATGATCTCGGCATCACGGACGGAAACCGTTTTCTTGGCTTCGTCCCAGAGTTGACGGAATTGACCCTGGTCCTCAAGGGACTTTTGGGTCGCGGCTTGTTGTGCGTTACGGATTGAATCAAGCTCCTGACGGAGATTGGCCAATTCGGTCTCGGCTTCTTTTGCCTTACGTTCAGCTTCCTTGGTGTGCCGATTGGCAAGACCGAGTTTTAGCTTCAGTCCTTCGTCCTCGGCACTGCCGGGGGAAGACTGCGTAGGCATGACAGGCTTGTTGAGAAGCGCAGGATCTACAGCCACGGACTGCGTTGTGTCGGGCACTGCCTCGACTACTGCTGTTTCCTCAGACATTTGTTATTGAAGTTTGCTCTTCTATTATAGGAGGTTATCTTCTAGGATAATTTTGAATAAATAGATCTAGCTTTTGTTCTATTCGTACCATGTGTTCTTCTATGCGTTCCATGGCTTGGAAATGTTCTGTGCGACTAACGTAGTTTTTAGCGACGGATAGTTCGATGTTGTCGACTTTTTTGTCGAGTTCGTTGATGCGGTTGTGGACTCGGGTGTTTAGTGCAGCCATGGCAGCCACCAATGCAATCCCCGCTGAAACGCCTGCTTCGATCACCGTTCCAAGGGGTCCTTACCTGTCTTAAGGATAGCTACAGCTCGGGTGTAAAAGTAGCAATCTGTTTTGTTTGCGGCCTCTAGGGCCGCTTTTATTTTGCGCCAGTTCTCGCGGGTATGGGCGTCCATTAAAAAAGGGGCCAATAGGCCCCATTTTATTTGGTTAGCCAGACTTAGCTAACTCGGATGTGGACCACAGAGCCGCTCTTGTAGAACGCACCAACCGCAACACCAGCGGAGGCAGCTTGAGTGTCGTTAGCAGCGTCAACCAAGCTGTTAGGCATTGTGATGTTGCCGTCGATGATCACGTTGCCGGTGCCGTTGTTGATGGCACGTACCCAGAAGTTGGCAGAGTAGACCTGCAGGCTGTCGTTAGCGAAACCGTTTGTGGTGTCGATGTAGCCCATTGAGCCGCTAGGACCTTCGATGTGGATGCCAGCAGAATTGGCGTCCGAGGTCTCAAGCTTGATCGTCGACCCAGTGCCTTCGTCAATGATCACGTCACCTGTGAAGGTGTCGCCCGCCTTGTTGGCTTTTAAGTCAACTGCAGCTTGGGTTGTGGGATCGGCTTCGAGGGTGTCGAGACGTCCGCTAAGGACGGTGTCGGCACCGGCGCGAGTTGTTGCTTCACCTGCGACGGCAGTGGCCGTGGTGGGATCAGCCTCCAACACGTCAAGTCGTCCACTGAGAGCTGCGTCAGCTGCATCAGCGTCGGTTTCGTTTTGGTCGACGTCACTTTGCACAGCAGCCACAGCTGTTGCCGTTGTGGCATCGGCTTCGAGTGTGTCGAGACGCCCAGAAAGAGCAGACTCAGCAGCATCAGAAGCGACTTCGTTGGCATCGACATCGGCTTGTACTGCAGCTACAGCTGTCGCGGTTGTTGGGTCCGCTTCCAACGTTGTGATGCGTCCGCTAAGTGCTGCCTCAGCGGCGTCAGAATCCGTTTCGTTGCCGTCAACATCAGTCTGAACAGCTGCGATCTGGGCGACCAACGTGGTGTATGCGTTGGCGTCGTCATTGATTGCAACCGCAATTTCGCCCAGCGTGTTAAGTACACCAGGCG
>CALCGO010000020.1 GCA_937901055.1 uncultured Rhodobacterales bacterium | reverse complement strand
CACCTGCGGTGACGTTGTACGCTTCCATCTTCAACGGGTCGATCAGGACTTCCAACATCTCGTCGCGCTGGCCCGATATGTTGGCCTCTAGCACTCCGGATATGCTCTCGACCTCGGACTGCAAATCTTTTGCGACCCGCAACATCGTGCGTTCGGGGATGTTGCCGGAAAGCGAAATCACCAACACCGGAAATTCCGAGAAGTTCACTTCGTTAATCGAATACTGCCCGACATCTTCGGGCAACGAGGATTCAGCCGTAGACATCTTGTCCCGCACATCGGCCAGCGTCGCTTCACGGTCCCAGTCCAACTCGAATTCCAGCGCGATACCGGCGTAGTTTTCAGCAGCAGTGGCCGAAAGACGTTTCAGCCCGCCAACATCCGTCAGGATGGTTTCTAGCGGACGCACCAGCAGTTTTTCGGAATCTTCGGCCGAAATACCGGGGTAGGGAACGGAGATGAACAGGAACGGTACCGAGATATCCGGCTCGCCCTCTTTGGGCAGATTGGCATAGGAATAGACGCCCGCCACGACCGACAAAACGATCAACGCCATGATCATGCGGGCATTATCTGTCGCCCATGTGACCAAGCCCTTCATTATTCGGCTCCCTCGACGGTCGCGTTGATTTTGCTGCCATCTATAGTGAATTCAAGGCCAACGGTGATGACGTCGACGACTTCGGGCAGGCCAGCCAGCCAGATCCCCTCGGCCTCGTCGCGAAGGATGGTGACAGGCAGGAAGTTGGCGATCCCGTTTTCAGCGACGCGCACACCAAGTGTGCCGTTGGTATCAAGTGTTAAGACGTGCTGAGGCAGCAGATGCCCCATCTCGCCGGTCAAGGCGATACCGATTTCGGCGGTTTCGCCGTCGCGGATCGACAAATCAGTGTTATCAACGGTAATCTCCACGCGGAAAGTGCGTGTAACCGGATCGGATGAACGCGATACGAAAGTCACCGTTCCAAGCACCCGTTTGCCGGACACCAGATCGGCCCCGGCAAATGCGCCCAGTTCGATTTTGTTAATGTCGGTCTCTGTAGCGAAGCCCACCAGTTTGACGGTGTTCAAGTCGATAATCGTTGCACACAGCCCACCGGGTTGCATTAACGAACCCAGCTCCGCGCTGTCTGTTTCCAGTAAACCTGCGAAAGGGGCGCGGATTTCCAAACGGCTGATTTCCTGTTCGATTTGCAAGACGCCGGCCTGCGCGGATTGCAATCCTGCTTGGCGCGATACTACAGCCGTTTCCGGACCAAAACCACGCGCGGCCAGATCGACGGCATTGGCGGCGCTGATTTCGGCATCCGCCAATCGTGCTTTTGCTTCGGCCAATTGTGCAGAACGAATACCCGGATCAAGCGAACACAGCAATTGGCCTTCTTCAACGGCGGCACCTTTGCGAAGCGGTTCTGAAACTACCAAGCCGGAAGTCTGGGCGCGAACGTCTACACGACGCGCGGCCTCGGTACGGCCTCGCAGGATAATCCCGCTTTGAACTTTTTGCGCGACGGAGTGCTGGGCCACAACGGAGACCGCATCGGAACGCTCAACGATTTCCTCTTCCACTACCGCAACTTCGACGGTTTCATCCGCCGAAAAGGATTTCAACAAATCACGTTCCATAACAAAGAAGTAAATGGCAATCGCAACAGCGATAGACACAAGTATCGGAAATAACCGCATTGAGGGCTCCAGCAGAAGGCGCAAAATGGCGCGAAAGCATATTCAGGACTAAGTATGGACGGTGAGAGGGCAATGCAAGGTACTGTGGCGTTGTTATTTATGAATAAACGGGGTTAACTTGACCATATATAGACAAAATGTCGTGATTTCCCGCCTGACCGGCGAATTTTCGACGGCTTGGACGTTTTCACAGGTTTTGGCATTGGCAATCACCCCTGCAAGCCGCTAGGGTTCGGCCAACAAAATACGGAGAAGAGAATTGAGCGAGAATGATTCCTTTATCGAAGAGGTATCCGACGAGGTACGCCGCGATAAGCTTTTTGGATTTTTCAAAAAATACCTGTGGGTTTTCATTGCCCTTGTGATTTTCATCGTTGGCGGCGCGGCCGTTAACGAATACCTGAAAGCCAGAAACGAAACCAAAGCGCAGGCTGTGGGGGAGGCTTTGATGGCCGCTCAATCCACCAACGACGCCGGCGCGTTTGCGACAATCGCAGCGGATGGTCGTGCAGCTGCCGTTCTTGCGAAACTGGATCAGGCAGCGGTTTTGGCATTTGAAGGCCAAGCCGGCGCTGCGGCAGCAATTCTTGACGGCATATCGGCCGACGGCGATGTGTTGCCGCTTTACCGTGATTTGGCGTTGTTGAAAACCGTGATGGTCAACGGCGAAAACATGAGCGCGGCAGATCTGGATAGTGCGTTCGCAGGCCTGACTTCCGTTGGTGCTCCGTTCCGTCTGTTGGCGATAGAGCAACGCGCGATAGTGAACATTCGCAATGGCGACACGGCTGCGGCTTTAAGCGATCTTAACGAAATTCTGATCGACGCCAATTCAACTCAGGACTTGCGTAATCGCGCGCAAGAGTTGACGATATCTTTGGGTGGAGAGATTGTCACTCCACAGTCCGGCGGCTAAACTCCGCTGGCAATACAGTAATTTGGTTGAACGAGGCATACGAGTATGGGTTATTTGCGAGTTTCAATTTGTCGTATAGGTCGCTTGAGCACCTTGGCTCTTACGCTGGGCGCACTTGCTGCGTGCGGTACATCTGATGAAAAGCTGACAGGTCAACGGTTTGCGATTGGTGCAAGCGATGCGGCTGCGGTGGCAAATGTTGCCGCCAGCATCCGTTTGCCACGCGCCGTTTCCAACGCAGAATGGACCGATGTGAACGGTTCCCCTCAACACAAATTCGGCCATGCGGCCCTTAGTACCACACCGACATTGCGCTGGTCTGCCGATATTGGAACGGGCGTTGGGCGCAACACACGTATCACTTCCGGCCCTGTGGCGGGTGGCGGCTTGGTCTATGCCTTGGATGGCGGCAGCACAATTACAGCGCTTTCAAGCGATGGCACGGTTGCGTGGTCGCTGGATACCACACCCGTCGGTGAAAAATCCGTGGACGGGTCGGGTGGTGGCGTAAGCTATGCCAACGGCGTGGTTTATGCAGGCACAGGCTTTGGCGAACTTCTGGCCATTGATGCGGCTTCCGGCAGTGTTCTTTGGCGTCGTATGTTCGAGGCTGCGATCCGATCCACCCCGACATCAGACGGTCGTTCGGTGTTTGTCGTAACGCGCGGCGATGTCGCCTATGCCGTTGACGCCAAAAACGGAGCGTTGGATTGGGTGCAACGCGGGGCTGCCTCCTCGACAGGTGGTCTTGAAGGCGGCGCGAGCCCCGCGATCAGTGGTCGTCAGGTTGTCGTGCCGTTTTCCTCGGGTGAAGTTATTGCCGTTCGTAGCAACACGGGCGAGCTGCGCTGGAAAGAAGGCATCGGCGGCGCGCGTGCCGCGACCTCGCTAGCATTTATCGGTGATATCTCGGGCGATCCTGTGATCGACGGCAACAGCGTTTACGTTTCTAACCTCGCGGGCGAAACGGTTAAGCTGAACCTGACCAGCGGCGCTCGCAGTTGGACTTTGGGTGCTGGCGCGTCCGATGCGGTTTGGTCAGTGGGCGGCTCGGTCTTCCTTGTTTCGGACCATGCCCAACTTATGCGGGTGAACGCCAGCAACGGTTCTGTGATCTGGGCGCAGCAATTGCCGCAGTTCGAAAAGCCCGAGAAACGTGAAGATATGATCCGTCATTACGGCCCTGTGTTGGCTGGCGGGTTGATGTGGGTTGCAGGGCGCGACGGGCAGTTGCGCGGCTTTGAACCCGAAGGCGGGCAGCTTGTTTCATCGGCTACTATCCCGGGCGGAGCAGCCGCAGCACCGATTATTGTAGGCGGCCTTATGTACATCGTGTCGTTGAACGGTGAATTGCACGCTTTCCAATAGGATCAAATAGGTCTAAGAGGCAAACAGCGAGGTCAAATCCTCGCTGTTTGCGTTTCAATTGGGTGAAGTTATGTCGTTTACATTGGCAATCGTCGGGCGTCCGAACGTCGGAAAATCCACACTGTTTAACCGTCTGGTTAGGCAAAAACTGGCGTTGGTCGATGACACGCCGGGGGTTACACGCGACCTTCGCGAAGGCGACGCCAAGCTTGGCGATTTGCGATTCACCGTCGTAGACACCGCCGGTCTGGAAGAAGCCACCGACGAAAGCCTTCAAGGGCGTATGCGGGCGTTGACGGAACGTGCGATTGATATGGCTGACGTTTGTCTTTTCCTGATTGATGGTCGTGTCGGTGTTACTACTGCCGATCAGGTGTTGGCCGGAATTTTGCGCAAAAACGCGGATCGTGTGATCCTATGTGTGAACAAAGCTGAGGGCAAAGCTGCGGACGAAGGGTATTACGATGCGTATAACCTCGGGCTCGGCGAACCTTTGCGCCTTAGTGCCGAGCACGGCGAAGGCATGGACGAACTATACCATATCCTGCGCCCCATCGACGAAGAATTCAGCGAAGTTTCCTATGAAGCGATCACCGATGTAGACGTGTCCGATGAAGTGGACGAAGACGGTATGGCCGAACTTGTTCCCGAAGGTCGCCCGTTGCAGATCGCCGTTGTTGGCCGCCCGAACGCGGGCAAATCCACGTTGATCAACAAAATCCTCGGCGAGGATCGTTTGTTGACTGGCCCCGAAGCGGGCATCACCCGTGATGCGATTTCCGTGAACACCGACTGGGAAGACCGCCCGTTCCGTATTTTTGACACGGCTGGCATGCGCAAAAAAGCCAAGGTTCAGGCGAAGCTTGAGAAACTCTCGGTTTCCGACGGCCTACGTGCCGTGCGTTTTGCCGAGGTTGTTGTGGTGCTGCTAGATGCCGCCATCCCGTTCGAGCAACAAGACCTACGGATCGCCGATTTGGCCGAGCGCGAAGGTCGCGCCGTGGTCGTTGCCGTCAATAAATGGGATTTGGAAGAAAACAAATCCGAGAAGCTCAAAGAACTACGCGAAGAATTCACCCGCTTGCTGCCACAGCTACGCGGCGCGCCGATGGTTATGGTTTCGGCCAAAACCGGCAAAGGGCTGGATCGTTTGCACGCGGCGATTATCTCGGCTTATGACGTCTGGAATACGCGGATTTCCACCGCGAAGCTGAACCGCTGGCTGGCCGTTCAGGTCGAAAGCCATCCGCCGCCCGCACCCGCTGGCCGCCGGATCAAGATGCGGTATATGACACAAGTTAAAACACGCCCGCCGACGTTTGTGGTCTTCACATCTGTGCCTGACAAAGTGCCAGCCGCCTATACGCGGTTCTTGGTGAACGGTATGCGGCGCGATTTCGACATGCCCGGTTCGCCAATACGGCTGTTCCTGCGTGGAGGCGACAATCCGTTCGCAGCCAAAGGCAAGAAGCGTAAAATCCACTAGGTGATCGATGCGAACGGCTGCTCAGTGGCTGGTCTACAGACATTCCGAAAGTTATTAAGATTGCTTGACGTTAGTGGTTATGAAGATCACTCTTTCCATTTCTGCAATTTGGTGATAAATTGACCAAATGGTAAAATATAGGAGTTGTCATGGATACCCCTTGGAAAGAAGCCGCCGAAGTCATCAAAAGCCGAGCCGGTGCCGAAGCGCCTGTTGCGGGCATTGTACTTGGCTCGGGTCTCGGAACTTTGGCGCAGGATGTCGAGGAGGCGATTACCATCCCGTTCGACGACTTGCCGGGGTTCCCGGTTTCAACCGTTTCAGGGCATGCCGGATCAATCATGGTCGGGCAGTTGCGCGGCAAACGGGTGGTTCTGCTGGCAGGACGCTCGCATTATTATGAACGTGGTGATGCGGCGGCGATGTCTGTGCCGGTTCGCACCTTGGCCGAACTTGGAATTGGCGTCATGGCGCTATCCAATGCGGCAGGTTCCACGCAGCGGCACATGGGGCCGGGGTCTTTGATGGCGCTAAACGATCACATCAATTTTTCGGGGCGTGATCCGCTTATTGGGTGGCCATCTGACGATCGGTTCATCGATATGTCGAACGCCTATGACCCCGAGTTGCGCGCGGTTTTGCACAGGGTTGCCGCCGCACAGGGCACAAAATTAAACGAAGGCGTTTATGCGTGGTTCTCGGGCCCGTCGTTTGAAACACCTGCCGAAATCCGCGCGATCTCGATGTTGGGTGCGGACGCAGTGGGCATGTCAACCGTGCCGGAAACGATCCTTGCACGTCACGCCGGAATGCGTGTCGCGGCGGTTTCGGTTATTACAAACTTCGCTGCTGGTATGCAGGCCGAGGCCCTAAGCCACGATCAAACCAAACGCGAGTCCGCGCTGGCCGCTGACAGCTTCAAAAACCTGTTCGCTGGATTTGTAGAGGCAATAGGCTGATGCTGGCGCAAGAGATAATCCGCAAAAAACGCGACGGTGAAGTGCTGGACGCTGCTGACCTGCAATTCTTGATGCGCGGGCTGGTGGACGGCAAAATATCCAATGCCCAAGCGGCAGCATTTGCGATGTCGGTTTATTTCAACGGCATGGAGATTGACGAACGCGTCGCCCTGACGGTGGCCATGCGCGACACCGGCGATGTTTTAAGCTGGGACCTGGATGGGCCAGTTGTGGACAAGCATTCGACAGGCGGGGTCGGGGACAATGTTTCCTTGATGCTTGCCCCAGCACTTGCGGCGTGTGGCGTTTATGTTCCGATGATCTCGGGGCGGGGGCTTGGGCATACAGGCGGGACGCTGGATAAGTTCGACTCCATCCCCGGTTATCAAACCCAGCCGGACGTGGACTTGTTACGGAAAGTTACAAGCGAAGTGGGTTGTGCGATTATCGGCCAAACTGGCGATATTGCCCCTGCGGATAAGATATTATACGGCATTCGCGATGTGACGGCGACGGTGGAATCCGTTGACCTTATCACCGCCTCGATACTGTCGAAAAAACTGGCGGCTGGGTTGGATGCGCTGGTGTTGGATGTGAAATGCGGTAATGGCGCGTTCATGGCAACGCCGGACGATGCACGCGAGTTGGCTGAAAGCCTTGTGAAAGTCGCCAACGGTGCGGGCTGTAAAACGTCGGCCATTATGACGGACATGAACGAGCCCTTGGCGAGTGCCGCCGGAAACGCCGTGGAGATGCGCAACGCTGTGGATTTTCTGACGGGCACGCATATCGACAACCGTTTGTGGGATGTGACGGCTGATCTTGGTGCGGAACTTCTGGTTCTGGCGGGCGTTGTGCCAAACGTCGGGCAGGGGCGCGAACGCATCGGGGATGCGTTTAGCTCGGGTGCTGCGGCTGAAAAGTTTGGCGCGATGGTCTCGGGTCTGGGTGGGCCGGCTGACTTTGTAGAAAACATGCTGAAGTATCTGCCAGCCGCCCCCGTGGTTCGTGAGGTTTTCGCCAAGGAGGATGGTTTCGTTCGGGCAATACAAACACGCGAAATTGGTATGGCGGTGATTGAACTTGGCGGTGGGCGTCGGGTTTCATCTGATACGATTGACCATTCCGTCGGGTTCTCGGATCTCGCGGGTCTTGGCCGTATGGTTGACCGCGAAGAACCCATCGGCGTGGTGCACGCGCTTAACGAAGATCAGGCGGATGCGGCAGCGGCCGCCTTGCAAGATGCGATAACAATAGGCGATACTGTTCCGATGAACAGACCGCTAATTCGGGAACATATTGAGCCATGACATCTGAAATCAAACGAAACCCCGGCATGGAACTGGATCTGGACTGGGTGCTGGGGCAAAAAGCCAACCGTTCGGCCATTGAGCGTCGCGCCGCGACGATTGGCACGCGCCGTTCGGTGAAAAAGGAATGGCAGGCGGCTTGGTTGTTGAAGGCCGTTAGCTGCATCGATCTGACAACGCTTGCTGGCGATGACACCCGCGCAAGGGTGCGCCGTTTGTGTGCGAAGGCCCGCCAACCTGTGCGCCAGGATATTCTTGATGCGCTGGGTATGGGGGATATGAACCTGACCACGGGTGCGATTTGTGTTTATCACGAAATGATCGAAACAGCGGTCGAGGCGCTTGACGGTTCCGGCATTCGGGTCGCGGCTGTTTCGACAGGGTTTCCGGCAGGGCTTTCGCCGTTTCATCTGCGTATCCGCGAGATTGAAGAATCCGTAAAGGCGGGCGCCAAGGAAATCGACATTGTGATTTCACGCCGCCACGTGCTGGAAGGCAATTGGCAAGCGCTTTACGACGAAACCCGCGAGATGCGCGCTGCTTGTGGCGATGCCCATATGAAAGCGATCCTCGCAACAGGGGAGCTGGGCAGTTTACGGAATGTTGCGCGTGCCTCCATGGTGGCAATGATGGGCGGGTCGGATTTCATTAAGACCTCGACGGGTAAAGAAAGCGTTAATGCTACATTG
>CALCGO010000019.1 GCA_937901055.1 uncultured Rhodobacterales bacterium | reverse complement strand
GGCTCGGTTGGTTTACCTTTTCCGTATTGCGATACAAAAATTCTTCACTGTGACGCGAACGGCAACATCACCAAGGAATGTGGCGTCGACGAGATCGGTGAAATTTGCGTGGATAACCCGGGCGTCGTGACGGGGCACACATATACCGAGGTAGAAAAAAATTCCGGGTTGTTTGCGGGCGGACAATACCTGCGAACAGGTGACTTGGGCCGTATTGATGCGGACGGATATTTGTGGATAACAGGCCGCGCGAAAGACTTAATCATTCGTGGCGGTCACAATATTGATCCAGCGATTATCGAGGAGTCCTTGGCCGGGCACGATGCAATTGCGTTCACCGGAGCCATTGGTCAACCGGATGCGCATGCCGGCGAAGTGCCTTGCGTTTATGTTGAGCTGATCGACGGCGCGAATGTTTCGGTGGATGAACTGCTTACTTACATGAAGAAACACATTGGCGAAAAAGCCGCCATTCCGAAGCATGTTGAAATTTTGGATGAATTGCCAAAAACCCAAGTCGGCAAAATTTTCAAGCCTGACCTTAGGAAGATGGCAATCACGCGCGTTTACGATGCCGCCTTGGCCAAAGCCGAAATAGCTGCCACCGTGGAATCGGTGTTCGAGGACAAAAAACGGGGTTTGGTTGCAGTGGTGAAGTACAATGACCCAGCGGTTACTGACGACGCAGTGAACAATATTCTAGGTTGCTTCACACCGCAGTGGGAGCCAGCAGAGTAGGGGCGCCCGCTAAAAGCTGCCCATTTTGCAAAAGCAGGATGATTTCACGGGTACGTCGGTACGGGCATTCGCTAAATCGAGGCGTTGCTTGATGATGCTTGCTTCTTCGGCTCGTCCAAGACGCGTCAAACAATCATGATAGCCGTGCAAGCTCCAAACATTGTCAGGGTGCTGGCAAGCCCGCGAAAGGGTGGAATCCAGACCAAGGTCGGCTTTGTACACGGCGGCGGATTCTCCGACGTGGCCTTGTTCCAGTAGTAACGCAGCCAATGCGTGGCGCGTTGGCTGCATCCAACCCCATGGTTCGTCGTAGGGTAGATTGTCGTCCATCTCCACGGATTTGCGAAGATGGGCATAGGCTGCGTCGTAGTTTTCTTTGCGATATTCGATTTCGCCCAACATCATTTCTCGTGCGACATCCAGAATAGCGAGACACGTATTGTTGAAAATATATCGACTGTCTGGCACGCGCTTTACGGCAGCCTCGAATAAAACGGCCTCTTTTTCGCTAGGAGAGACATGCCCACTGGCGGCCCATGCGACGGCTTTGGCGTAATGCATCATCGCCGTTGTAACGCAGAACAGCTCGACGTTGTCTGGCAATGGCTGATCGATGATCTCTTGCCATTTTCCAAACCGGATGTAGACGTGTTGTTTCATAGAAATAAACCCCTCCAGCCAGTCAGCCATGGGCGGGGAGTCGATCTCTAACAGTTCTTCGGGCAGGGTCGATATCATCTCGTCGCTGGTGTCGATGGCATCTTGATAACGGCCAAGAAACATCGCGCCGTAGATTTTGAAATGATAGTCGTGGCAACGATAAAGAGAATAGAAATTCAATGGGCCGTTGCGCGCTAAAAATTTGCGATCCGCAACGATTGCCGCATGATTGGAAGTCACAACCCGTTCGTAGTGTCCGCATAATACATCAATATGAGTAGGCATGTGCTGCAAGTGTCCGGCGTCCGGTGCAAGGCCGCGAAGCGCGTCCGCGGCTTTCAAGGCCCGTTCAGGATGCGGCGACATTTCCATCAGGTGGATGTAAAGATGGAGGATGCCGGGGTGTTCCATCGCACCCGTTTGCGTCATTGCGCGTTCCAACACCTCGATCGCTTCGGCGGTTTCTGCTCCCTCAGCTACATCGCCTGTTTTGAGGTCCCAGAGGGCCCACGGTGTGCGGTTCATGATTGCCTCGGCAAACAGGGTGGCAACATCTAGATCACCCCGAAATCGCGCGTAAACCTGCCGCATGGCGTCAGCGAAATCAGCATTCCATGTATTCATGTCTTTTGCCGGTTCGCGGGTCGGATAGCGCAGAGATAACGCCTTGATTAACGCCGCTTCAGGGGCGCTCGCGTGCTCGATCTTCGCCAAGGCGTTTTGTGTAGCGTCATACGCCCGTGCGACAGAGCGCAAGGCATCTTCTTCGTCAAACGCTTCCCACGGTTTGTTGTAATTGCAGCCCGAAGCATACGCGATGCCCCAATGGGCGATGGCACAGTTTGGATCGGCGGCCACAGCCTTTTGAAAGCAAGCAACGGATTCGTCATGGTTGTAGCCAAAACACCACATCAGCCCGCGATCAAACCACATTTGCGCTTCTTTGGATTTTGTTGAAACCAGACGTTGATAGGGGCCTAAATCATAATAGTCGCTCATCCAGTCGTTCCCCTTTTATTTTCAACGTGATTACACGCCCAATACTATTGGTGAGCCGTGCGGCGTGGCGCGCGCCGCCTTATCCCAAGCGGCTTTGCAGTCCTCGCGTTCGTCGTTGTGCACGATGTTTTTCTGATCAAGTAGCTTCTCCAGTGCCCTCAGCCAGTGCAGGTAATAATTATCTACACTGTCATTTTCGCCTGCTGCTTTTAGTTCACTGCTCAGTGCTTCGGCCCACTCTGACCATGTGAAAGCGCCTTTTTCGTGAAGCTTAACTGTCATGGCAAAGGCTTGGGCTTGCCACGGTTCAGCGAATACCGGCCCATCATCATCAACAGGGATTTTGGGTAAGTCATGCGCTAATTCGGTTGCAGATTTAGACAAAATAAGGCTCCCATAAATCTGCGTGGACGTGGTCGTTCGCGTTTTTGTCCGCACCCCACAAGTCGGTCGCTTTAAACCGCACAGTATAAAGCCATTGCGGATTGTCGCCTTGGTCGTGTGCCGAGAAATCCGGGAACACATGTGCGTCGTGAACAATCACGACCTCGCCGACATGGCCACGCAAGTAACGGGGCAGGC
>CALCGO010000018.1 GCA_937901055.1 uncultured Rhodobacterales bacterium | reverse complement strand
CCAACGCCACCGGTTGCGCGAACGGTCATGCCTTCAAAATCGGCCAACGTGCGTGGCGCGTCGCCTTTACCAACGATATTGTACTGTGGCAGTGGGGAAGGCATCAACAACGTTGCATTCCAGCGCGCCAAATCGGCGGCAACTGCCGGATGTGCATAAATAGCCTGCGAAACTTCAATTTCCTGACGTAGATCCTGAACACCCAAGAACGGCAATTCAAGCACCGTAATCGAAGGGTTCTTATCGGCATGATAACCAGCACAGAACTGCGCCATTTCAAACGCACCGATGGAAATTCCGTCTAGGTTTTCTTTGTTCTTGGAAAGACCACCGTAAGAGATGTTCATGGTGAAATCACCGTTCGTCTTTTCGCTAACCAGTTCGGCCAGACGCTCCACGTGTTCTGTGAACGCCCGGCGCTTGCCCCAAACGGAGACGTTCCACTCGGTCGCCATAGCCTGCGTACCGAACGCCATTGTGATGGCAGCAACAGTAGCGGTTTTTAAAATAGTGTGTTTCATGTGGTCCCTCCCAGAACTCATTTTTTGTGACTACGGGACGGTACATTGGGAACGGGATTCTGCCAACGGAAAAATTCTACCAATGAGGCGGCTTCTGATCGGCAAGGGGCGCGCCAGACAGATTATCGGCTTCCTGTTCTGCAGCACGTTGCATTAACATAGAGACACGCCGCGTCAGCTGGTCAATCTCGGTCGCTTGATCCGTAACGACTTCATTCAGTTCTTCAAGCAACGCACTTTGATGGGCGAGGGCCTCTTCAAGGCGGGTGATGCGATCTTCGTTCATATTAACTCCGGAAATAGGGTGACGGGGTCGCCCGCCTGCCATTTGGGGTATTTGGTCATTATAGACGTGAACGCGTCCGAGGACAGAAATTCTTCCAGCCAGCGGATGAGATTAGGCCACGGTTCGGCATCAAACCAAGCGCGATCTACGTTGGCGAATTGGCGCACAAAAGTAACGATAGACATGTCCGTCATACCAACTACGTCGCCAGTTAGGTAACGCTGCGTCGCGAGAGTTTTATCAAGCTTCATCAAAAATTCGGACGCAATCGTGCGCTGTTCGGCGGCGTCCGACCCCGCATATCGATTCCCGTACTTGTATTTATCGAGCGCAGATTTGAAGGCTCCATCACACTCCGCGATCAGTTCCGAGTTGTGCCGATCCAGCCAAGCATCAGGGTCGTTCTGCTCCAATGCCCACAACATGATATCGTAACTCTCGTCGATAACTTCGTTGCCGTTAACAACAACCGGAACCGTCGCCTTGGGCGATGCTTCCAACAATTCCGGTGCCTTGTCCCGCAGCAGTATTTCGCGCAGTTCAACCCCGACACCGCTTGAAGCGATTGCTAGGCGGGCGCGCATCGCGTAGGGGCAGCGGCGGAATGTGTATAAGATGGGCTTCATTCTCTTCAAATACGTTCAGCAAAGCGATTTGGCAATCCATCCATCGACACGCGCGTATTCAAGGATTAAGAATAGCCTAACGGATAGGGGAGCCGAAATTGGCCGATTTTTCAGAACGCGAGCTGCGTGACGCAATGGGCAGTTTTGCCACCGGTGTCACGATTGTAAC
>CALCGO010000017.1 GCA_937901055.1 uncultured Rhodobacterales bacterium | reverse complement strand
GACAGTTTGATGCCACCATCCGCAATCACATGATCGCCAGTTTTAGCAGCCTCGCTGGCGCAATCCATAATCGCAGTCATCTGCGGCACACCAACACCGGCCACCATACGGGTCGTACAGATCGAACCGGGTCCAATCCCGACCTTAACCGCATCCGCGCCCGCATCCAGCAACGCTCGCGTTGCCGCCGCTGTTGCCACATTGCCTGCCACAACCTGAACTGCTGAATTATACGCCTTAACCCGTTCCACAGCCACCGAGACACTGGCCGAATGACCGTGCGCCGTATCAATCACCACCATATCAACGCCGGAATCAATCAACGCACAAGAACGCTCAAACCCAGCATCCCCAACGGTGGAGGCCGCCGCAACCCGCAAGCGCCCCATCTCGTCTTTACACGCTGACGGGTTCAACACCGCTTGTTCCAGATCCTTTAGCGTCAACAATCCCGTCAACTCATCACGGTCATTAACCACCAACAACTTCTCAATCCGCCGCGCCTGCATCAAGCTTTTAGCGCTTGGTAAATCGACAGGTTCGCGCAACATCGCAAGGTTTTCAGACGACATCATAATGTGTACGGGCGTCGCATCATCCGTCGCAAAACGCATATCGCGGTTGGTCAGAATACCCACAACTTTGCCACCCTCGGTGACCACGGGAAAACCGGTAATCTTATAACGAGCCTGCAGCGCCTTCGCATCGGCCAATGTCTGATCTGCCTGCAACGTGATCGGGTTTTCAACCAAACCGCTTTCGAACCGCTTAACAGCCCGAACCTGCTGCGCTTGTTCATCTATATCCAGATTACGGTGAATAACCCCAAGACCACCCGCCTGCGCCATAGCAATCGCCATCTTCGCTTCGGTCACCGTATCCATGGCGGAACTGATAAGCGGGATATTCATACTAATGGTTTTCGTCACTTGCGTAGCCGTATCCGCCGTCGTCGGCATAACGCTAGACGCAGCTGGAACGAGTAGTACATCATCGAAGGTAAGGGCCTCACGAATTTCCATGGATTCTCTCCTACATGGGGGTCGCTGTTGGCACGTCCCTATCTCATGAAGCGCGGCTAATTGGAAGGGGGAAAGTGCAAGATGCGGCGCTTCAACCCTTTGCAGCCATCAAAAAACTGCCACCAATCAGAAAACCACCACCGGTATATCCAAAACGCCGTCGCGCAGTTTCACTTTGAAACACCCGCCGCGCCCGCGCCGCCATCAACGCATAGCTGGACAACACAACACCGACTATGACGCTTGAAGTCGGCACTAGGATAAGGAATTGCAGCAATAGATCACCGTTCGGGTCCATAAACTGAGACAAAAACGCCATGTAAAAGACGATGGCTTTGGGGTTTAACACCCCAGTAAGAAATCCGGCCCACATGCTGCTACGCGCCAAAGGGTTTACTGTCGCCGACGTCGTCTGGCGCACCAAACGTATCTGACTGATGCCAAGAAACGCCATGTAAAACACGCCCGCCCATTTAACCAACTGGAATAGTGTTGCCGAGGCCGCCAAAATCGCGCCAACCCCGAATAGCGACAGTGCCACCAAGACGACTCCGGCTAGCACATCACCCAAGATGCAAAG
>CALCGO010000016.1 GCA_937901055.1 uncultured Rhodobacterales bacterium | reverse complement strand
AACGGCAGTGATGAAATCGGTATGCGCGGCAGGCAAAGACCATTTTACTCACCCCTCGCCCACGCCAACACCAAAAACACCGCCCTCTTGAATAGCATTGCTAGCGAAACCCATTTGGGATGTTGGGTCAATTTCGGGGTTCAAAAAACCATCAATCCGCCTCGCGACGTGTTCGGAATTGTTATATGCAAAAGTCGAAGCCGCTGCGATTCCGATAGCTAGGAGAATTAGCAGCACCATCGGCGCACCCGCGATGAAATACATCAATATCCAGCTGGCAAGCACCAACGCCGCCTGACCGAAATCCGGTTGCAGGGCTAATAGCAATGTTAACGCAACAGCAACAAAGAACGACATCAGTCGCCCCGGTGGGCCGTCAAGATCAACGCTCGCAGACATCAACCATGCTGAAAACAATACGAAAGTCGGTTTAACAAACTCGGAAGGTTGCAAAGAAATAAAACCAAGCGAGTACCAACGCACCGCGCCTTTGCCATAGTCCGTTCCCAAAAACGGCAACATAACGATTGCGAAAAACACGGCTATAAACCCGACCACAGCCAAGCGGCGAACGGTCGTGGGGGTTTGCATGGAAAGGAAAATCATACCGGCCAGAGCCGCCGTTCCGAAAACCATCTGACGGTTCACATAATGAAACGCGCCCAATCCATTGCGTTCAGCCAAAGGCGGAGATGCGGCCAAACCTAACAGCACACCAATCGCGAACAGCAGCAATACTGCGAACAACGAAACACGGTCAACCGTGCGCCACCAATGCGATATAATCGGCTCGCCAGACTTGGCTGAGACCGCTCCGAATACCATTTCTGTCATGAGAGACTGCTCCTGCTCATGTATACGCCTGCGTTTCGGCTTATCGTCCGTTTGCGGATCTTGCCGATATTGAAAGGAGTATAGCGCGTAATGCGCCACCTTGCCAGAAATTTCCTGTACCGTAACGGAATTGGCGCGACCTCGCCCAAAAGCGTTATTTTCGAACCAAAGCCTCGAATGCCTCGCCGCGCTTTTCGAAGTTTTCAAACTGATCGAAACTGGCACATGCGGGGGCTAATAGAACCGTATCGCCAGCTTCGGCCTCGGTTTTGGCGGCTTTCACGGCCGCCTCTAATGTCTCGGAAATTTCATATGGCGTATCGCCCAATTGTTTGGCGAACATCTCCGCAGCTTCGCCGATCAGATACGCTTTCGCTACCTTATGGAACATCGGCGCAAGTTCGGTGATACCACCCTCTTTCGCCTGCCCACCTGCAATCCAGCGAATACGCGGAAATGCCCCGAGCGCCTTGCCCGCAGCGTCGGCGTTCGTCGCCTTGCTGTCATTTACAAACTTCACACCGCCCGTGTTGGCAACGGCTTGGCACCGATGGCGCATGCCGTGGTAATCTCGGATATGCGGTTCGATCTGTTTTGGCGCCAGCCCCAGCGATCTACAAACCGCATAAGCGGCACACGCATTCTGGTGGTTATGCGCGCCTGGCAATCCCGCAACGTCCCGCAAATCAATTGACGCGACTTGCCGCCCCTTGCGCCATTCAACCAAGAAACCTTTACGCGCAAACACGCTCCAGCCTTTGCCCTTCAATTGCCGCGCAGTTGAAACCGAGATCACGGGATCTGCTGCCCCAGCACCCTCGCGCATAACACTGGCCAAAAACTGACCTTCAGACTGATCTACTCCGATCACCGAACGCTCTGGCCCACCTTGTGTAAACAACCGTTTTTTGGCTGCAAAATATCCACCAATTCCCCCATGCCGATCCAGATGATCAGGTGACAGGTTCAAAAACACAGCGACATCAGGCTGTAACGCCCGTGCCAGCTCGATTTGATAAGAAGACAGCTCCAGAACCACCACCTCACCATCGCGCGCAGGTTCAAGTCCAAGTGCCCCGATCCCGATGTTGCCACCAAGCTGCGTCGGGCGACCTGCTTCTTCAAGGATGTGGTGTAATAAGGCCGAGGTTGTCGATTTCCCGTTCGATCCGGTAATGCAAACAACGCTAGGATACTTCTCGAAGTGATCCCACTCCTGTTGGGCGAACGACTGAAAGAACACCCCTACGTCATTATCAACTACGAGCCCATGCTCCCAAGCTTAAACAATGGCAGCGTGCGGT
>CALCGO010000015.1 GCA_937901055.1 uncultured Rhodobacterales bacterium | reverse complement strand
CGTTTCGCCGCGGTTTGGTTACGCCAAGCACCAAACGCATTGGTAGCCAAAACCATTTCACCGGAAAATTAAAACTGCGCATCTCGCAGTCCGCCTTGGTCACTTCCGCTGCGTGCACCTCTATTAACAGCTCGTTATCCTTTGGAATTGGCTTATCAATTTCGGCGACCTGCAAAACATCCGGTGAACCATATTTGTAAAAAACGACAGCTTTCATGTTTTCCCCTAATTTTTTTGCCCGACATTGCACCATGGCGCCTCGCAAGTCCATTCGCCGGCTTTTGCTCGCATTCCCTCAACTTGACGTGAGTAGGGGTAGCGCCGTGCGTTTTCTATGGGCAGGTTAATCCCACACAACATGAAAGGGAGCGTCATGTTCCGAAAAATCATACTGACCCTCGTTCTGTCGGTGATCGCATTGCCGGCCTTCGCCCAAACTACGAGCCAAACAAGAGGGTGGCCAAACACTGACTTCACCAAGTTTTCCGTTGATTTCGGCGAAATCATGTCCGGTGGTCCGGGCAAAGACGGTATTCCGGCACTCGCCAACGTGGTGGTTATTCCTGTATCCGAGGTCGAGTTTTCCGAACGTGAACCTGTCGTAACCGTTGAAATTGACGGCGCTGTGCCCCGTGCATACCCCATCCGTTACCTCACATGGCACGAGATCGCCAATGATGAACTCGGCGGTATTCCCTTGGCGGTCACCTTCTGCCCACTATGCAATTCAGCGCTGGTGTTTGACCGTCGCCTCGATGGGCAGGTGTTGGAATTCGGCGTGTCCGGCAACCTTCGCAACTCCGATATGGTTATGTTTGATCGCCAAACCGACAGTTGGTGGCAGCAGTTCACCGGTGAAGGCATCGTTGGCGAGATGACGGGCAAACAGTTAATCCAAGTCGTCAGCTGGATGGAGTCGCTTGGCGAATTTCGCGAACGCAATCCGCGTGGCGAAGTGATGGCGGAGCCGACGAACCACCGCCGCCAGTATGGTGCGAACCCCTATGCGGGCTACGATACGTCCGGCGACCCGTTCCTATATCGCGGCGAAAACCCACCCTTTGATATCGAACCCTTGTCGCGCGTGATCCGCGTTGGAAATCGGGCATGGCCACTCCAACGCCTTCAGGAAGCCGAGGAAATCACCGAGGCTGGCGTGCGGATCGTCTGGCGCGCGGGCATGGCGACGGCCCTTGGGGCGCGGCGTATTGCGCATGCAAAAGATATTGGAAGTATCAGGGTGTTTGACGCGGAAACGGGTGCGGACGTAATCCACGAGGTTTCTTTCGCATTCGCCTTCTATGCGTTTGCACCGGAAGGCGAATGGATGCTTGGTAATTAGGAGGATGGGCTGGCCCTAAGCAGGCTGGCCCTCAGCACCTTTATGTTCGCGCTTGGCCAAGAAACCTGCGCCACCGATCTGGATGAAATAGGCAATCATGATCGGCAGGATGAAGGTCGCACCATAAGTATCAACACTAAATACCGCCAAGATTAGCGCCAGCGTGATGTAACGCGTCGCGATGTGCCAGAACACAGACTTACCTTTGGGGCTAAGATCGGTCGCAAAGATCGCAACACCGGTAACCACCGCGTAAAAGGCGCTCGTGGCGACAACGGCTTTAACCAGATCCATAACGTCGACTTGGAACAGCAGTTGCGCTGTCGATAGCGAGAATAGATACAACACAATCCCGAACATGGTCGCCTTGGAGATCAGCTGTTGATGCTTGCCCGTAAACGTCACAACGCCCGGGAAGTACTTCAGCGCAATCCGGCTTAGCAGGAACGGGATGACGATCAAAATCATGAACGGCGCGATAGGTTTTACACCATTTCCGGCGGCCATATCACCAACGGCTGTCAGGTCGGGAGCAGGGAACCAGCCACCCGCGAAATTCTGGAACTGTCCAAAAACAAGCGTCACAGGCAGCAGCAGTAACAGATTCAACATGAAGATCACGAACCCGAGCTTAACATTCGCGCCGCTTTGTTTAATCCACATCATCACCATGCCACCACCGGGCAGCAGGGCCAACAAGAACAGGGCGGCCGCGATGCCGATATCGTTGCTCAGGTATCCAATCCCAAGCGCAACAGCGGTAAGTAGAATATAATTGATCCACAGGTTTTTGAAAACGCTGGGCAGGTTATCTTTGATGATTGCTACGTCCGAGATGTTGAACTTGAACAGGCTGGGCGTCACAAGAAACACCCCGGCGACCAGACATACAGCAGACGAGAAGGCGAGACCTCCGGTGGCGTAACCAAAGCCGAGGCCAAGAACCACAGCGGTTAGAATAAGAGCGATTTGTTTCATTGAACTGTCCTGCGAACATTAGAATTAGTTTGTTCACACTCACTTAGTGAAGCACCCCGTTATTACAAGAGCAACGGGGTGCGACACATTCATCTTTATGCAAGTATTGCGGTTACTCTGCGATTTTCACCAATGCATGGCGTTTTTTGCCTGCCGAAAGTTTGACAGTTGCTGCAATCGCATCCGCGGAAACCATTGTTCCTGCGTCATTAACCACTTCATCATTCATCTTGGCACCGCCCGACGCAATTGTGCGTTTCGCTTCCTTGCCAGAAGGGGCGAGGCCGGATTTAACGAACAGTTGGACGATTGAAATGCCGTTTTCACCAATGTCTTGCGCATTAAGCGTAACCGTTGGAAGATCGTCGCCAACGCCGCCTTTTTCAAACACTTCACGCGCCGTCGCCTCAGCCGTTTTCGCGGCCTCCGCACCGTGGGCCAAGGTTGTAACCTCGTTCGCTAGCGTGATTTTCGCAGCGTTGATGTCGGAACCCTCAAGCGCACCAAGGCGTTCGCATTCTTCGATCGGAAGTTCGGTATATAATTTCAGGAACTTCGCAACGTCCGCATCCAGCGTATTGCGCCAGAACTGCCAGAACTCGTAAGGGGAGCGCATATCCGCGTTCAGCCACACAGCACCTGCCTGGGATTTGCCCATTTTCTTGCCATCGGCCGTTGTTAGTAACGGCGAGGTCAAACCAAAGACGGTCGCTTGCGACATGCGACGGCTAAGGTCGATACCATTAACTATATTTCCCCATTGATCCGAGCCACCCATTTGCAGCAGACATCCGAATTGACGGTTAATCTCCATGAAATCATAGGCTTGCAGGATCATGTAGTTGAACTCAAGGAAGCTCAACGACTGCTCGCGATCAATTCGTTGCTTAACACTCTCAAAACTTAACATGCGGTTAACCGAAAAATACTGCCCCACGTCGCGCAGGAATGTCAGGTAGTTCAGGTTGTCCAGCCAATCAGCATTGTTCAACATCTTGGCGTCGGTCGTGCCGTCGCCGAAGGTAACGTAACTGGCAAACACCTTCTTGATGCCCGCAATATTTTCGGCGATCTGTGCATCGTTCATCAAGGAACGCTCGTCCGCGCGGAACGACGGGTCACCCACCTTCGATGTGCCCCCCCCCATAAGAACCAACGGTTGATGGCCGGTTTTTTGCAACCAACGCAGCATCATGATCTGGATAAGCGACCCGACGTGCAGCGAGCTCGCTGTCGCGTCGAAGCCGATATAAGCCGGAACAATGCCATTCATTAGCGCTTCATCAAGGCCTTCCATATCGGTGCAGTCCGACAGAAAGCCGCGGGTCTCCATCACACGGAGAAATTCGCTTTTTGGCTTGTAGGTCATTGTTCCAGTTTCCTAAGTTTAATTGGTGCGGGGATGTATAACGATTGCGCGCCGAAAGGGAAGGGTTTGTGCTTCAAATCCCGCGCGCTTAACAGTAGCATAATGACAGGAGGTTCAAATTGCGGCCATTTAATCAAAGCTTAATCGTTTATATCATTTGGCTATTGCTGATAGGCGCAGCCGGATTTGCTGGTTATCTGCAACAATGGGACGCGCTTTTCGTAACGATCCTGACATTCGCGCTGACCTTTGCACCAATTCAATTTCAGCGCTTCTATCACGTGCAAATCCCTGTATTTTTCACCTCGGCGATTATTGTTTTCACCT
>CALCGO010000014.1 GCA_937901055.1 uncultured Rhodobacterales bacterium | reverse complement strand
CTTGCCGAAAATATCCTTGATGATGGCGATCGCCTGTGGCTGATTGATTGGGATTATGCGGGGTATAACTCGCCGTTGTTCGATCTTGGTGGGTTGGCTTCGAATAACGGGCTTTCGCAGGGTCAAGAATCTTGGATGCTTGAAACCTATTTCGAGGCGCCAGTCACGGATGACTTGATGCACCGCTATCACGCGATGAAATGCGCCTCTTTGTTGCGTGAGACGATGTGGAGCATGGTGTCAGAATCCACCTCGAACCTAGATGTGGATTATGCGGCGTATACAGCCGATTTTTATGAACGTTTCCAATTGACCTATCAAAATTACCAGCAAATGTAAGGCGAACCCTATGCGTGAACTTCCAACCACGGCAAAAGCTGTGATTATCGGTGGCGGCATTATCGGCTGCTCAACGGCGTATCATTTGGCGAAGCTTGGTTGGACCGATACGGTTTTGCTGGAGCGTAAGAAGCTGACATCGGGCACGACGTTCCATGCCGCAGGGCTGGTGGGCCAGTTGCGATCAAACGCAAATATCACGCAGCTTCTGGGGTATTCAGTCGAACTCTACAAATCTCTTGAGGCTGAAACCGGTCTTGGAACAGGCTGGAAGATGAACGGTGGCTTGCGCCTTGCATGCAATGAAGAACGCTGGACCGAAGTGAAACGCCAAGCCACCACGGCGCATTCCTTTGGGTTGGAGATGGACCTGCTGACCCCGCATGAGGCGCAGGAGCTGTGGCCATTGATGGATATCGACGATGTGATCGGCGCGGCGTTTATGCCAACAGACGGTCAGGCGAACCCGTCGGATATCACGCAGGCTTTGGCGAAGGGCGCGCGGATGGCGGGTGCGAGTATATTCGAGGATACCAAGGTTCTTGATCTTGAAATCGACAAAGGCAAAATCAAGGCCGTGATCACTGAACACGGGCGGATTGAATGCGAGATTGTGGTCGTGTGTGCTGGGCAGTGGACGCGCGATTTTGCCAAACGGTTCGGCGTGAACGTGCCACTGGTTTCGATGGAGCACCAATACATGGTGACGGATACGATCGAGGGGATGCCAAAGAACTTGCCGACGCTACGCGACCCCGATCGGTTGACGTATTACAAGGAAGAGGTCGGTGGATTGGTGATGGGCGGTTACGAACCCAACCCGATTCCGTGGGCTGTGGACGGTATACCGAAGGGGTTTCATTATAGCCTGTTGGAATCGAACTTCGACCATTTCGAACAAATTATGGAGCTATCGCTTGGCCGCGTCCCAGCGCTTGAAAACGTCGGACTCAAAACCCTGACGAATGGACCCGAAAGCTTTACGCCTGACGGCAATTTCATCATCGGTGAAGCACCCGAACTGAAGAACTTTTTTGTCGGTGCTGGTTTTAATGCTTTCGGAATTGCCGCTGGCGGCGGGGCAGGGATGGCGCTGGCGGAATGGGTAAAAGCAGGGGAGCCGCCCTATGATTTGTGGTCCGCCGACATTCGCCGCTTTGGCAGCCCGCACTTTGACACGGATTGGGTCCGTACGCGCACGGTGGAGGCGTATGGTAAACACTATACTATGGGCTGGCCACACGAAGAAAACGAAAGCGGGCGGCCTTGCCGGAAATCACCGCTGTATGAAATTTTGAAAACACAAGGCGCGTGTTTTGGAGAAAAATTGGGGTGGGAACGCCCAAATTGGTTTGCCGACCTTGCAAAAGGGGAAACGGCAAAAGACGTTTACAGCTTCGGACGCCAAAACTGGTTCGACGCGGTCGGGCGTGAGCATAAGGCGGTACGCGAGGCCGCAGTTCTGTTTGATCAATCCTCTTTCGCCAAGTTTGTGCTGAAAGGGCCGGATGCTGTAGCGGCGTTAAGCTGGATTGCGGCGAACGACGTGGACAAACCCGTTGGGTCGCTGGTTTACACGCAAATGCTGAACGACAAAGGCGGGATCGAATGTGACCTTACCGTCGCGCGGGTTGCCGATGATGAGTTCTACATCGTCACAGGCACCGGATTTGCGACGCATGACTTTGACTGGATAAAACGCAACATTCCCGAAGGCGCGAATTGCCAGTTGTTTGATGTAACTTCGTCCACGTCGGTGCTGTCTTTGATGGGACCAGAAGCGCGAAACATACTTGAAAAAGTGACCAGCAGCGATGTGTCGAACGAGGGGTTCAAGTTCGGATCGGTCAAAACGATCGGGATCGCGGGTTGCCCCGTAAAGGCACTGCGTGTCACTTATGTTGGAGAACTGGGCTGGGAACTGCACTTGCCCGTTGAATACGCAACGTCTGTTTACGCGGCGTTAATGTCGGCCGGTGCCGAACATGGTCTGAAGAATGCCGGCTACCGTGCAATTGAATCGTGCCGTCTGGAAAAAGGCTATCGCGCGTGGGGGGCTGATATCGGACCGGATCACACGCCCGTTGAAGCTGGCCTAGGATGGGCGGTAAAAATGCGCACAGAAACAGATTTCAAAGGGCGCGCTGCAATTGCCGAGCAGCAATCCAATGGGGTGAGAAAAATGCTGGCTGGCTTCTCTGTTACGGATACCGATATTGTCCTTCTTGGCCGCGAAACCATCTATCGTAACGGCGACCGGGTAGGCTGGTTAACCAGCGGCGGCTTCGGGTATACGATCAATAAGCCGGTCGGCTATGGCTATATCCGCAATCCGGGCGGAGTGGATGCAAGTTACGTATTAGATGGCACGTACGAACTGGAAGTCGCGACGAAACGAGTTAAATGCGATGTGCATCTGCAACCGCTCTACGATCCTGGAATGGCGCGCGTTAAGGCATAAACCGGCTAGGCTTTCGGCTTCTCCATGCGAAACGCAGCAACAATCATCGCAAATCCCAACAGCGTCAAAATGCCTAACAAGACGACCCAGCTAACGGTATTTGTCGCCGCCCAGTCGATTTTTTGAACTCTGGCATCCACGACAAACAGCCCCAAGATCGAGAAACCGCCGAACGTCGCTTCGGTCATGCCCACGGCGAAAAACTCGGCGCGGGTGGCGATTTTGGCGGCGGACACCATCAATACGGCACCAGTTAGAAAAGTTGCGCTATACAGGTGGCTGTGGAAGGCATCGAGTTTCCACGGAAATAGGCTGCTGAACACATCGTGACGGAAAATCAAGCCAGCCCCGTAAAGTGCCAGCATCGCTGCGGTTACGTTCAATATATGCCCCCAACGCTTCGGCACGGCCGGCAGGTGATCTGTAGGCATCGAGCGGTAAAGCCACAAATGGTAACCACCGCTTGCTGGAAGTGCTACGTAGAGCGCGAACCAGATCCAGACGGATGGGCGGCTGAAATCAAAGGTCGCTACGTGGTAAAGCGATGCAAGGAGCACGATAAAGGTAAAGGTGAAAATTGCCCTGAGGACCACCCTTGTTGGCGACCATCGGCCCATGAAATACATTTGCGCAATCGGGATCATCGCGCTGATATAGATCGCGCCGAGAAATGCGGCACTGAACGGTGCGATTTCCCATGCCCAGAGGGGACGAAAAATTTCGGGCATTGCGAACAACCCAAGTCCAGCAACGACAAGAACCATCGTCTCAACAAACGTGAACCTGCGTAGAAAATTCGATATCGGTGGGTTTGATTTGTCGGAATGCATTTGGTCCTCCGGCTACTTAATACAACATGCATATTATTTATGGGCAGTAAGGTTCCGTCAAGACGGCTATAGTTTGGGCTCCTTGCGCGCAGGTTTTACCCTATGCCGTGTCCTCATCAGCCAGCGCGTCCAACAGCGGGCCAAGATGCTTTTCGAATTTTCGCCAAGCTCGCGAGCTGCCTTTGTACATTTTCTTGCGAACCTGCGAAGAGCTAACCGTTTTCACGATCCGATTGGACTTGTGAAAGTCGAGGCAACCAACCTCCCACTCCAACCCGCAAAATTCTAGAAGTTTGCGCGTTTCACCTTCTTGGTCCTCGGTCAGCGCTTCGTAGTTCAGGTCATATATTTTGCCCGGAAACTTTTCGCGCCAAAAGGTCATCATGTCGGTGTACAGGTGATAAAACTCGCCAATCTCACGCAGGTCATGTGCGTAGCGGTTGCCGGAGGACGCGAAGTTATATTTGAAGATCGACCATCCTGTTGCGATAGGATCGCGGTTTAGATTAACAATCTTTGCGCCCGGGAAAGCTGCGAGAATAAAGCCAATCCAGAGGAAATTCAGTGGCATTTTGTCGACGATAATGTTTTCGACAACATCCAGTTTATTTAGTGCATCAATACAGCCCGTGCGTACCTTGTCGCAAAGTTCGTTATCAAGCGTTCTGTTTCCAGAATCCGCAAATTTGGCGAGTTCCGGTTTCATTACCGTGGAAATAGCGGTCATTTCGCCCGCTCCGAATACCTTTGAATGGCTGGCCAGAATTTGTTCGCTGAGCGTCGTTCCGGAACGGGGCATTCCAACGATAAAAATCGGAGTCTTACCTGCATCGCGCGAATTATCGGTGGGCATGACGGCACCCAAGGGAAAATACGACTTGATATCCTCGATCAGGTCTTTGTCCATCTGGGTTGTGTATTCATCTTGTGCCTTGCGAAGGCCATTTCCAGCCAGAAGATATTCAAACGCCGTATCAATATCCCCGATGTCTTCGTAAGCTTTGGCTAGTCCAAAGTAGAGCCGGGCTTTGGCTTTCGCATCGCCGTCGAAATCCTCCAGAAAAGATTCCAGCTTTCCGATCCTTGGATCATCGGCTTCGTAGTCGATCAGAATGCCCAATCTCAGTTGTGGGCTAACGAAATCCGACTCAAGCTCGACAGCACGCTGATAAGATGAAATGGCCTCGTCCATCTTACCCTGAATTTCCAAATAGCTACCCAAATTGTTGTGTGCTTTGGCATGGTTCGGGTCAGCCTTTACAGCGCTGCGAAGGCTGGCAACTGCCTCGTCCGTTCGCTTTAGGTGCTCCAATGCAATTGCATAGTTGTAATGTGCATCAGCAAAATCGGGTTTAAGCCCGAGTGCTTGCTTGTAGGCCTTGATTGCATTGTCCCATTGTCCAACTTCGGCAAGGATTACACCTGCGAGGTTGTATCCGCCGTGAAATCTGGGGAAAGTTTTTACGAGCGCTTTGGTTTTTGCCATTGCATACTTGTACTGTTTCGCCTCGTACAAACCCATGATCTCGTCGATGTTTGCTTGCGAAGGGACTTGTGCCTGCGGCCCTTTTTGTAGATTCCGCAAACCGGAAACACCGCGTAATGCCTGCGCGTTGTTCGGAAACCTGTCCAACACTGACTTATACAGTTGATAGGCCAGTTGACCCTCGCCTTTTTTTGCATGGGACGCCGCACGGGTAAGGGTGCGTTGAACGGATAACGATTTTTGCGCCATAATATGCTGCCTTGATCCACACAATGTTTGATGGATTTTACACAGTCTGGCCGGTCTTGCGCAAGCTGATAAGGTGGTTACGCCAGTGCGTGATGCGCAGCATTTGCTATCTCGCCTTCTTCGTCTGCCTGGACTACCCAATGTGGTAATTTCCCAGCCCAACTTAGGTGGTTAAGGGTGTGTTCACGTATTTGCGCAGCGTTTTCGCCGATGCCGCCGGTGAAAATGAAACCGTCTACCCCTTGCATCGCAGCGATCATCGAACCCGCGTGGCGGCTGACCCAATAACAATAGTGCGAAACGGCGAATTTTGCGCTTGGCTCGTCCGAGTTTAGAACTTCCTTCATGTCAGCCGTACCTGCCATGGCCGTCAGCCCACTTTGATGGTTCAGCATTTGATCAATCGCAGCGGCGCTCATGCCGTGTTCACGCATCAGATGCAGAACCACGCCGGTGTCCATTGCGCCCGAACGGGTGGCCATAACCAGCCCATCCATCGGTGAAAACCCCATGGTCGTGGCCACGCCTACACCATCAACGATTGCCGCCAGGCTGGCTCCCGCCCCAAGATGAAAGGCCAGAACGCGACGAGGTAGCGTGGTGGAAGTAACTTGTTCGAACCGTCGCACCAACGACGCATAGCTTAGCCCGTGAAATCCGTACCGCCTGACCCCTTGGTCGCGAAGCGTGCGCGGGATTGGGATGGTTGTAGCTTCGGGCGGGTTGTTGGCGTGGAAGGCGGTGTCAAAGCACGCATATTGCGGAACGTTCGGGAAAAGTGTTTGTACAGCATCTATCACCGTTAGCGCGGGCGGGTTGTGAAGGGGGGCAAGCGTCGCGGACGCCTCAATTTCGGCTCTGATATCTGGTGTGATTTTGATTGGCGCGCTGCGTGAGCCACCATGCACAACACGGTGCCCTATGGCTTGCGGAGCGCATGGCATGTTTAGGTGGGTTAACGCCTCCTGAACATCGGCGGTGACCTGCCCGCTGGCAATTTTCGTGCAATCCGGGGTGAAAGCTGCAAACTTCAGGCTGGACGACCCCGCATTCAGTGTCAGAATCCAAGGGTCGCCAGTCATCGTTTAAACCTTCTGAGGACGCATGTCGGAGGCGCTGATACCGGCAACCTCTACCGGCGTTGTCATCGCATCGCGCCGGAAAGGCTCGCCCAGTTCCTGATTTAACATCACCTCGATGAAGGTCGTTACCCCGTCGTTCATTTGGGCGTTTACGGCTGTGTTTAATGCTTCCGTCAAACCTTCCATGCTTGTTG
>CALCGO010000013.1 GCA_937901055.1 uncultured Rhodobacterales bacterium | reverse complement strand
CCTCGTCATCCGGCAGGGTCCAGTCGCACGAACGGTTCAAATCGCGGATCGTCATTGAGCCGTCCACAATGACTTCACCGTCAACCGTGCGCTCGACCTCTTCCTCGTCGACGTCGTGTTCGTCTGCAATTTCACCAACAATTTCCTCAAGGATATCCTCAAGCGTGATCAAACCCTGCAACGAACCATATTCGTCTACAACCAATGCGAAATGTGACTTTCGCCGCAAAAACTCACGCATCTGATCGTCAAGAGATGTTGTTTCAGGTACGAAGTATGGCTCCATCGCGATGTCCAGAATGTTGAAATCTTCAAGGCTTTCCAACCCTTCCTTTGTACCACGCACCATTGCGTCCACCGTCCGCAACAAATCTTTGGCGTGAACGACTCCCACAATGTTTTCAGGCTCCTCTTTAAACACGGGTATGCGGGTGTAGGGGGACTGTAATGCCTGCGTAAGCACCTCGTTAGGACTATCGGCAGCATCAATCATTTCGATGTTGGAGCGATGCAGCATGATCTCTTCGACTTCGCGGTTTTTCAGGTCAAGCGCGCCCAGAAGACGATCGCGATCATCCTTTTGCACACCACCTTCGGAGTGATGCAACACAATAGCTTCGGCGATTTCCTGATGGGCCAAGATGCGGGTGTCAGGGTCAATCCGCACGCCAAGCAGGCGCAAAAAGAACCGCACCAGCAAGCGCACGACGTTAACGAGAGGGGATAATACACGCACAACAATCGCGATGATCGGCGAAACACTTTTGGCCGCTGATTCCGGATTGGTAATAGCGTAAGTCTTTGGCATCACTTCAGCAAAAATCAGCACCAGCAACGTCATGACAATCGTCGCCACAGCCACACCGCTTGACCCGTAAAGCATTGTGAAAAGGCTAGTGGCCAACGCAGCCGCCAGGATATTCACAAGGTTATTGCCAAGTAAAACTGCGCCAATCAGACGTTCATTATCGTCCGTCAAATTCAACGCCTTTTGCGCGCCACTGGAGCCCTTCTTGGCCATGCCGTTCAACTTGGCTCGACTAGCGGCCGTCAACGCAGTCTCGGAACCCGAGAAAAAGGCGGATAGCAGCAACAGCGCGATGATTGCCGCAACTGTGCCCCAAAGGGCGATATCCCAAGTAACGATTTCGCCAGCGGCGGCTTCCATTTGCATAAGCTCCTTGCAATGCAGTTTTTCAATCTTCAATTATGGGGTGTGAGCAGGCCATCTGCAAGCGGGAGATCAATGTGAAAATTACAGATTTAGGCGAATTTGACGGCCCGATGCTTCTTTTTGGTGGCCCGTATTCGAATTTACAGGCATTCGAAGCCCTGATGGCCGTTGGGAAACGGTTGGGCATCCCCGCCGAACAACAGGTCTGCACAGGTGATGTGGTGGCATATTGTGCAGACGCCGAGGCGACGGTGCAGGCGGTCCGCGCGCATGGATGCACCGTCGTAGCGGGCAATTGCGAGAAGCAATTGTCCGAAGGTTCCGATGATTGCGCCTGTGGGTTCGATGACGCGTCACAATGCTTGATTCTGGCGCGGAGTTGGTACGCGCATGCCCTCACGCAAGTCTCGGAAGATAGCCGCGATTGGATGGCTTCTTGCGCGAATATGGCAGTGTTTACCAAAGGAGGGGGCAGATACGCTGTTATTCATGGAGGAATAACGGACATCAGCCGTTTCATCTGGCCTGTTTCGGACGAGGCGGTCTTTGCACAAGAGTTTGAGGCTGTTGAGGCACTGGTCGGAACCGTTGACGGTATCATAGCGGGCCATTCCGGCATTCCTTTTGTTCGTAGTATTGGCAAGCGGCAATGGATCAACGTAGGCGCAATCGGGATGCCACCCAATGATGGCTCGCCAGACACGACGTTTGTGGTTTTTGACGATGAACCTCGAATCCAGCGCCTGCGTTATGACGTTAATGCCGCTACACAAGCCATGGAAAATACTACCCTTATTCAAGGTTATCATACTGCGTTGAGCACCGGTTTTTGGCCGAGCAAGGACACCTTACCCCCGATCATGCGCCGCGGTTAGGCCAACGGATGTTTTGTTAAGACCAGCTCTTTCAACCGTTCTTCAAGTACATGCGTATAGATTTCGGTGGTGGAGACATCCGCATGTCCCAACAACACCTGAATTGACAGTAAATCAGCCCCGTTCGCCAAAAGATGCGTAGCAAAAGCGTGACGTAGCGTATGAGGAGATATGCCTTTAGGGTCAAGGCCGCTAACTAACGCCAAGTCTTTGATAAACAAAAAGAACGCTTCGCGCGTCACATGCCCTTTCTTACCTCGGGACGGAAACAGAAACGCGGAGGCGCCTCGTTTTTCTTTTTGATCAGCATCCCGTATCAACAACCACTCAGCCAACGCGTCTCGTGCCGGAGTGGATAGCGGTACCATTCGCTCTCGCCCGCCTTTCCCTCGCACCAAGATCATGCGTGGGTCGCCTCTGGCTGCCGCGACAGGCAGGGACACCAATTCGGTCACGCGCAAGCCTGTCGCATAGAGAATTTCCATCAAGCAGGCGTTTTTAGCTTTGTCTAACGGTGTTTTGCCATAGGTTTGCGCGGTTTCCAGCAACTTAACAACATCCGCTTCGCTTAACGTCTTGGGAAGATGGCGACCGCGTTTTGGCCCACGTATTTGCGCCGCCGGATCATCACTGCGCCAACCTTCAGTAAAGGCAAAACGGTACAGTTGCCGGATCGAAGAAAGTCTTCTGGCGCGCGTGGCCTTGGCCAATCCGTTTGCTTCTAGTGCAATCAAATAACTTTCGATA
>CALCGO010000012.1 GCA_937901055.1 uncultured Rhodobacterales bacterium | reverse complement strand
TGGGTCATCAAGGCCGTCGATCTGAATGCTTCCAGCTTTGATATTTCGATCGGCCCGATCCATCAGGATAATGCGGTCGTTGAAAATGTCATACGTGCCGATGAAGTCCCGCCCGATGCCGATCGGCCACGAAGCAGGGCAAACGTCAATCGCCAGATTTTCCTGAATTTCGTCGATAATTTCAAAGATGTCGCGACTTTCACGGTCCATCTTGTTGCAGAACGTCACGATCGGCAGATCGCGCAATCGGCAGACCTCGAACAACTTCTGGGTCTGACTCTCAACACCTTTCGCGCCATCAATCACCATGATCGCGGCATCAACTGCGGTTAGCGTACGATATGTATCCTCGGAAAAATCCGAGTGGCCCGGAGTATCGACCAGATTAAACCAGAACTCGCGAAATTCAAACGACATAGCCGATGCGGAAACCGAGATACCACGGTCCTTTTCCATCTGCATAAAGTCGGAACGCGAACGCCGCGCATCGCCCTTTGCCCGCACTTGACCCGCCATCTGGATCGCCCCGCCAAACAGCAGGAATTTCTCTGTCAGCGTGGTTTTACCGGCGTCGGGGTGCGAGATGATCGCAAAGGTCCGGCGGCGGGCGATTTCGGGGTGGGTTTGGGCGTTATCTAACATGTCCGCGATATAGGGCAGGGCGCGGCAAAGGGCAAGATTTGTGTTGGCGGCCATGTGCTAAATCGTTAGGGTCGCCCAATACGGGCAAATTTCAGGAGCAAATAATGACAAATTTTAAAAAAACCGGACTAAGTGTGACAGCGATCGCAACAGCATTCGTTTTGCAGGCATGCGCACCGTCGACGCCTGAGTATTTTCAGGAAGTAGACGTGATTGCGACGCAGGCTCGAACAACCGCCGCGACCACCACTCAGGCATGTAATGCCAACACATTGCAGTGGATGATTGGTCAACCAGAAAGCGTAATTTCAGGTGTCAGCCTCGTTGGCCCTGTGCGCGTAATCAGCATTAATCAAACTGTAAGCATGGATCACAATCCAACACGTACCAACTTCTACCTAGACACAGCTGGGCGCATCACGCGCGTTGTCTGCGGCTAACTAAAGGAAATCACTATGGATTTAGGGATCAAGGGCAAGACTGCGATCGTTTGCGCCGCCTCCAAGGGGTTGGGGCGCGGTTGCGCCGAAGCCTTGGCCGAAGCGGGCGTCAATCTGGTTATCAACGCACGCACCGAAAGCACATTGATCGAGGCTGCCGAGGCTATTTCCGCCAAATACGGCGTATCCGTCACGCCGGTTGCCTGCGATATCAGCACAGCGGAGGGGCAAGCGAAGGTTCTTGCTGCCTCTCCTAACCCAGATATCTTGGTCAACAACGCCGGTGGTCCGCCTCCAGGTATGTGGTCGGATTGGGATCGCGATGATTTTATCAAAGCTCTCGACGCAAATATGCTAGCGCCGATCGCGTTGATGAAAGCGGTGCTGCCAAGTATGATGGAAAAAGGCTGGGGACGGGTGGTCAATATCACGTCGCAATCCGTCAAGTCACCGATTGCGGTGCTCGGTCTGTCCAACTCCGCGCGTGCAGGATTAACCGGTTACGTAGGTGGAACAAGCCGTCAGGTAGCCCCTCATGGTGTGACGATCAACAATATGTTGCCGGGCATTCATGCGACGGATCGCGCAACCAGCCTTGATCAGGGCGTGTCCACTGCACAGGGCATTTCGATGGAAGAGGCCGCCACGCAACGTATGGAAACCATCCCCGCACGACGGTATGGAACCAGCGAAGAATTCGGCGCGATGTGTGCCTTTTTATGCTCCCAACATGCTGGATATATCGTTGGACAAAACATATTGCTGGACGGTGGTTCCGTGAACACAACGATGTAACCCTATGGTTTCTAACAAAGGTTTCAGCCTCAAAGACCAGTTGTTTAATGTTGAAAAGGTCCGGTATTTTGCCGGACTTTTTTATGCTGTGAACAAAGACTTCGATACCCAAGGGTTCGAGGACGAGGTTATGGCGACCATGCTCGATCTGGAATTAAAAGCACGGATGAACTTAATCGCGGAAGTACTTGAAAATTATCTTCCAAAAGCGTTTCCACTGGCGGCAAAGCACATTCACGCGGCCCTCCCGCCGCCACTTGATCCAACCAGAACGGACGATGATTTTGGGTTGTTTGTGTTGGGTGCGCTCGGGGAATACGTTGCCCGCAACGGCATGAACGACTTACCCGTGGCACTACCCTTAGTGAGGGAAATAACCAAACGGGCGTCGATGGAATTCACCTTGCGCCATTTTCTGAATGCCGCACAAGACGAAACCATGGCGGCACTGAACGACTGGGTGCAAGACGACCACTATCACGTGCGCCGTCTGGTCAGCGAGGGAACGCGCCCGACTTTACCGTGGGGCTTGAAAACGGGGTTGGAGGTGCATGAACCATTGCCGTTTCTGAATGCGTTACATGCGGATGGCACACGCTTCGTGACCCGCTCCGTCGCTAACCATTTGAACGACATTTCCAAGACAGACCCTACCTTGGTGGTTAATACCCTTTCCCGATGGCGCGAGATGGGCCAGCAGAACAAAGATGAGTTGGGCTGGATGACTCGCCACGCCCTGCGCACCTTGGTCAAGAAAGGCGACAGCGCGGCGTTGACCTTGCTTGGGTATCACGCCCAGCCTGACATCAGCGTGTCCGACTTCAACTTTGCACCAACTGTGCGGATCGGGGACACGGGTGCGATCAGTCTTAGTATCACAAGCCACGGTGACGAAAACCTTATGGTCGACTATGTTGTACATTTCGTCAAAGCGAACGGGTCAACCGCGCCCAAGGTGTTCAAGTTGAAGAAACTAGCGTTGAAAAAAGGGCAAACGGTTGCGATTCAAAAGAACCACCGGTTCCAAAAAGAGGCCTCAACCTTCACGCATTACGCTGGTGCGCACCGCATAACGTTGCAGATAAACGGGCAGAGTTTTGGCGACGTCGACTTCGCCTTGGTGTAAAGCCCCATCACTATCCAGATGATTGTCACAAGCTTCTCACATCTTCGTTGGCGAGTATTTCAAAGGCTATGAATCGACCTGCACGCGAGCTATCAAACTGCATCGCAAACAGGAGCCACCTATGAATTTCTTCGCCAGCCCAGAAGCGCTTGTCGCCCTCGTCGTTCTTATCGCGGGAGGGAGCATTTTTCTGTCACCTCGCGCGCGTACAACTGATGCGTTTTTCGCGGGCGCTGACGAAAGCGGCAATGCGCCCGGGCTATTGGTGTTGGTGTTCAGCCAAGTCACGACATGGATTTTTGCTCGCTCCCTGCTGACGGCGGCGATTTTGGGATACTATTACGGCGTCGCGGGCGCATTGGCCTACACCGCCTATTACATGAGTTTTCTGACAGGCATGGTCATCGTGTCGCGCCTTCGCAAACGCGGTGCACGCAGCTTGCAAGACTGGCTAAGGCAAGATTATGGACGCGTCGGAGTGCTTTGTTATAACATGGTAATTGCACTGCGTTTAATGTCAGAAGTATTCGCAAACCTTATCGTCGTTGGCTTGGTATTCACCGCCGCATATGGTGGCGCTGAACAAGCAGGCCAGATCGCCATGATTGTGTTGGCACTGGTCGCACTGGCCTATTCGGCGCTCGGAGGGTTACGCGCTTCGCTTCGAACAGACGTGGCGCAAATGGCGTTGTTCTTGGTTGTATTCCTAATCGCATTTGCGGTCATGGTTTCTTCGGCAAACTTCTCTTTCGGCGCGGTTCTAACGGCTAGCGGTATCTCGGGCGGCTTCAACGGATGGGTATTATTCGCAGTCGCCTTACTGCAAATAACATCATATCCCGCACATGATCCCGTGATGATGGACCGTGGTTTTTTAGCCGACGAAGCAACCACAAAACGTGCGTTCCTTCACGCCTTCTGGCTTTCGGCCGCATCCATTTTCGGCTTTGCACTTTTCGGCGTCCAAGCCAGCGTTGTCCGAGCAGAACTGGTTGACGGCCAATTGCTCGGCACATGGCAAGAAATGTTCGGCCCGTTTGTCTACTTCTTGATCGTAGCCTCACTTTTGATTTCCGCGATGAGCACTTTGGATTCTGCCCTATCCTCTGCGGCACGCCTTGCGATTGATGAAATGAAAATCGGTGCGCGCAGCGTTATGAACGGGCGGATCGCGATGGCGGTATTCATGCTCGGCGGGGTTTTGTTCCTGCTGGCTGAAACCAAAGACTTGTTCGCCGCCGTAGCCGTTTCCGGTACGGCTTCCATGTTCCTCGCGCCGGTTTTGGTGCTTGGCCTCGGGTTTGGCCAACGAATGCCGCTTTGGTCCTATCTTGTATCTTTCGCCGCCGCGGTAACCGGCGCAGTCGGATATTTTTACCAAAGTTCTGACCTTGTGATCACCCTTTTTGGCAACGGCCACAAATACGAACGCCTGCTTTTCATCTGCCTTGCAGTGTTGTTCATTGGCTTCACCGCCGGATTGATTGGCATTGCCTTGCGCCGGAGGGTTGCCGAAGCGTGATCCTGTTGCTAATACCCGATTAAAACTATCGGATACATGGCAGGAGCCGCGCGTGAGCGAAACACCTAAACTGGTTCTGGAAGAGATCACCCGCAAATTCGACGGCCAAACGGTTGTCGACGGGTTATCGCTGAGCCTTGCGCCGGGGCAGGTGACCTGCCTGCTCGGTCCGTCGGGTTGTGGTAAGTCCACGACTTTGCGGATTGCGGCGGGAGTGGATCGCCAAGACGTCGGGCGCGTTCTGCTGGGCGGGCAGGTTATTTCAGAC
>CALCGO010000011.1 GCA_937901055.1 uncultured Rhodobacterales bacterium | reverse complement strand
GGATAATTATTATCGTAGGGGTGAAGTTTACATACCACTTAGCAGCCAGATTTTTTTCTGATAAAGTTTCACCGTCGAAATCAACGACTTCGCGATCGCCCCACATGTTTAGCTGCACGGTTAGGAAGTTTTCGGTAATGTATTCGACAATCTCAGGGCGTTCGAAATTAACACCATGTAGTTCGCGACAGTAGGGGCAGCCGCGTTGTTCAAACAGTATTACTAGGCCTTTGCCATCAGCGGCGGCCTCCTCCAAGTCTGCACCCATTTCCAAAAAACTGTCGAGGAAGAAGTCCTGCTTGTGAAGCCCATCGTCGCCGACTTTGACTTCGGCTTTGATCTGGCTTGCGACTGATAGGGCCGAAAGGGCAGCGGTCATTGCTAGAAAACTGCGTCTACGAATCATAATTCACCTCCAAAATGTTCAGATTAACTGTAGCACAGGTTCGCTTTTTGTGAGCATCGCAGCGCTGAAATAGCGAAAAGGTGATGGTGAAATGAATTATTTTGGGAATTCATGGGAATTTATCAACAAAAATTGCCACCATATATAGTGGTTGTTTGATGTCATGGCACCAAACCTGCTGAAAACGCGTCAGTGGCACTCGAATTCATCGAATTTGCCCATTTTTGCCCATAATAACTCCATTGATTTCCATAGGTTCCCATGCTATTCCAATTACACGGATAGAGAGCGGTTATATTTTTTAGAGGGCTTAAGCCCCGTAAAACAGAAAACCGAGCAGGTTTCATACAGGCACCGCGTTTATCCATAGGTGAGAGATTCGACGCGCATGTGAGCAGACACGAAAGTGGCGCAGTCGGCTTCCTTCCACGGGGCAAACGGCGGGTCGTACTATAGGCAGTACGATCCGCTGCGTCGTTTTAGGGAGCGTCAAACAGGAGAGAGACGAGGCTAGACGTTTCAGAGGCAAATCGGTCCATAAGGTGGACGCAAAGGGCAGGGTCTCCATTCCCGCGTCCTTTCGGCGTGTGCTTGAGGAAGGTGACCCTGATTGGCGTTCCGGCGAAAATCCACAACTCGTTATTGTGCATGGATCCAAGGATGGGCAATGCATTGAAGGGTATTCGATCAAGTCGATGGACGAGGTTGATGACCTGATCGAGGCTTTGCCGCATTTCTCGGCTGAACGTGAATATTTCGAAACAATTTTGGGTACGGACTCTGATTACGCCTCCGTTGATGAAAACGGGCGTATGGTACTGTCCGCCGCGTTGCGCAAGATGATTGGCGTGGCGAAAGATGCTGTGTTTGTTGGTAAAGGGAACCGCTTCCAGATTTGGGAGCCTTCCGCGTATGAAGACGAACTCAAGCAGATAAAGGAGTGGGGGGCGTCGCAGGACAATCCTCAAGCGAAGCTGTATCGCACAACGGCGGAGGGCTAGGCGATGGCCGTTCCCTCTACTGATCCTGCGAATTCTGAAACTCCACACGTACCCGTATTACTTGCCCCGATTATGGAGCGAATATCGCCTGTAACGGGCGTTTGGCTGGATGGCACATTTGGTGCTGGCGGTTATGCCCGCGCGATACTTGATGCAGGGGCTGAGCGTTTGATTGGCGTTGACCGTGATCCTGAAGCTTTGGAGCGCGCCGCAGCTTGGGCGCATGAATACGGCGACCGCTTGCAGCTTGTTTCCGGGCGTTTCGGTGATCTGGACAAGATAGCAGGTGCGGGCGCACTGGACGGTGTTGTGCTGGATATCGGCGTTTCTTCAATGCAAATTGACCAAGCAGAACGTGGGTTTTCGTTCATGAAGGACGGCCCGCTGGATATGCGGATGGAACAATCCGGTCCATCGGCGGCGGACATTGTTAACAAAGCACCCGAGGCGGTGTTGGCAGATATTCTGTTTCAGTTCGGCGAAGAACGTGCGTCGCGCAAGATTGCCAAAGCTATTGTTATGGATCGGAAGGCCAAGCCGTTCACCACAACGCGCCAGTTGGCCAGCATGCTGGAACGCATCATGCCGCGCCCAAAACCGGGCCAGCCGCATGCAGCGACCCGGTGTTTTCAGGCGTTGCGGATTGTGGTGAACGATGAGTTGGGCGAACTGGCGCGTGGTTTGTCTGCGGCTGAAGTTGCTCTGAAAGAGGGTGGCTTACTAGTCGTTGTAACGTTCCATTCGCTTGAAGACCGAATGGTTAAGCGCTTTATGCAGGCGCGGTCGGGCGCTGCACCGAAAGGCAGCAGGTTTGCACCCATTGAGGATAGCGAAGCACCGAGCTTTTCGCTGGCTTCCCGCAAAGCCGTCGTTGGTGACGCAAGTGAACTTGCAGCCAATCCACGCGCACGTTCAGCGAAATTACGCATAGCACAACGGACCGGCGCGGTCGCGGGTTTGATTGACCCACGTGAAATTGGCATGCCGAACTTGGACATCACTAAAGGGGCATGGCTATGAGAAGTCTTTTATTGATCCTTGGCGTGTTCATGGTGATGGTTTTTGCCACGTGGGCGTACCGCGTGAACAACGATACGCGAGATGCGATGGGTCGTGTGGCCAGCCTGCAACGCGAAATTCGGACCGAACGTGAAACTATCGCGGTGTTAGAAGCCGAATGGGCCTATTTGAATCGCCCGGACCGTTTGTTGTCCCTTTCTGAAGAGCATTTCACCGAGCTGCGCCTTATGCCGTTACATCCCGACCATTTCTCGGACCCAATGAAGGTAGCTTACCCAACACCGGAAGATCCGCTGCTGGCGGCGTTGATCGAAGCAGCAATTCTTGAAGTTCAGGGGGGTAACTGATGATCCGTCGCCCTCTGCGCCCGATTGCGCGTGTATTGAAAGCCCGTGAAAGTGGTGTAGACCCCAGCCTGATCGAAGCTGAGGAAAAAGCCGCGCGGATGCAGGGCCAGCGCAATGCCGAGCGCTTTCGGGCACAGTCACGTCTGGTATTGTTGGCGTTTGCCTTTCTTCTAAGTTTTGGGGCCGTTGGCTGGAAAATGACCGTATTGGCCACAACTGCCCCAGTTGAGCCCATTACACACGGGCGTTCGGTTCAAATTGTCAGCCAGCGTGCCAATATTGTCGACCGAAACGGCGAAATACTGGCCACCAACCTCGCGACGACCTCCCTTTTTGCACATCCACAGGATATGGTTGACGGGCGCGCAGCAGCGGACGGTTTGGTGGCGATTTTCCCTGACCTAGACGCCGAAAAGCTATACCGGTTGTTCTCGGGCGAGCGGAAATTCGTCTGGATCAAGCACAAGCTTTCGCCGGAGCAACGCCAGGCAGTGCATGATATTGGGGAACCGGGTCTACAATTTGGCCCGCGTGAGATACGCCTTTATCCCAACGGCAACCTGGCTGCGCATATTCTTGGCGGCACGACATTTGGTCGCGAAGGTGTGCGGTCTGCCGAAGTGATCGGGACGGCGGGTGTTGAACTAGAGTTTGACACTTTCTTGCGTGACCCTTCCGAGGATGGCGCGCCCTTAGAGCTTTCGATCGACATTTCCGTGCAGGCCGCCATGCGCCGCGTTTTGGCCGGCGGTATGACGATGATGAATGCGAAAGGCGCCGCAGCGGTGTTGATGGAGGTTGATACTGGGCAAGTGATCGCAATGGCCTCGCTGCCCGACTTTGATCCGAACCATCGCCCCGCCCCACCCGTCAGTGGTGATCCGGCGGATAGCCCGCTGTTTAATCGCGTGGCGCAGGGAAAATACGAACTTGGCTCGACCTTCAAACTGTTTACGGCCGCTTTGGCGATGGAAACGGGTACGGCGACGCCGGACACGATGATTCGTACGCGCGGCCCGCTGCGGTGGGGTAAATACTCGATCCGGGATTTCCACAATTACGGTGCACAGCTTAGTTTGACGGATGTGATCGTGAAATCCTCCAATATCGGCACTGCAAATTTGGCCGTAGAAATGGGCACGGAAGCGCAGCAAGATTTCTTGCGTGAACTGGGGTTCTTTGATCCGGTGTCTCTTGAAATCAAAGAGTCGCAACGCAGTAAGCCGTTGTTGCCGCCAAACTGGTCAGAGCTGTCAACGATGACGATTTCATATGGCCACGGACTGGCTGCGACACCGCTTCATTTAGCTGCGGCTTACGCGACGCTGACCAACGGTGGCTTGAAGGTTACGCCAACGTTGTTGAAAAACAGTGATGTGCCAACTGAAGACGATAGAGTTTTGTCGCCGGAAACATCGGTGAATTTGCGTGACATGTTGCGCCAAGTTGTGGTGCGCGGAACTGCGTCGTTGGGCGAGGTTGAAGGGTATCAGGTTGGTGGCAAAACAGGAACGGCCGACAAACCCAATCCGCAGGGTGGGTATTACGAAGACAAAGTCATCGCGACTTTCGCCAGTGTTTTCCCGATGAATGACCCGAAATACGTTTTGATTGTCAGCCTCGACGAACCCGAAGAACGTTCGGGTGACGAGCCACGCCGCACCGCTGGTTGGACGGCTGTGCCAGTTGGCGCCGAGATTATTCGCCGGATCGCACCGCTGATGGGGATGCGGCCTGAACATTTCGATGATAGGGTCTCGCCAAGTGCGTTGACCTTGACGCGGAACTGACGAGGGGCCAATAGGGGCCATGACAAACCTTACAAAACCTATAGATGAGCTTGGGCTGGCGTACCGGTTGGTTGGCGATTTGCCTGCCGCGATCACCGGCATTTCCGTCGATAGCCGACAGACCAAACCGGGACATTTGTTTGCCGCGATGCCGGGCAGCAATGTGCACGGCGCGGAATTTGTTAAGTTCGCGGTTCGGATGGGGGCGGCGGCTGTCCTGACTGATGACGCCGGTTATGAAATCACGCAAAACGAGGGTGGCTATGACGTGCCGTTTTTGATTTCGGATGATCCGCGCAAGGCTTTGTCAAGGGCGTCAGCCGCGTGGTTCGATTTGCAACCAGAGACCATAGTGGCGATCACCGGGACAAATGGCAAAACGTCGGTGGCCAATTTCACCCGCCAGATTTGGGAAGAGCTCGGAATTGCGGCGGTCAATTTCGGGACTGTTGGCGTAGAAGGTGCTGTATCTGCACCGTTATCCCACACCACGCCCGAGCCTCTGACCTTGCACGCCTTATTGGCAGATTTGGCCGCACAGGGCGTTACGCATGCCGCGATGGAGGCGTCCTCGCACGGTTTGGAGCAGCGTCGCTTGGATGGTGTGCGATTGTCCGCCGCGGGGTTCACCAACCTAAGCCGTGACCATCTGGATTATCACGACGGTTTCGAGGATTATTTTGACGCTAAAGCCGGATTGTTCCGGCGCGTTTTACCTGATGGTGCGACTGCTGTGATCAACATCGACGATGAACGTGGCGCTGATCTGGCAGGCGAGTTAAGCAAGGTTTTGACCGTTGGCCACGATAGTGCCAATATCTGCATCAAAGACACGCGATATCGTGCGAATGGCTTGGATGTTTTGGTCGCTTTCGACGGTACTAGCCACATGGTGCCGCTCGACCTGATCGGTGCTTTTCAGGCGGATAATGTGATGTTGGCGGCGGGGCTGGCAATTGCATGTGGTGCTGATGCGGCAAAAGTTTTCGAAGTTCTACCAAAGTTGCAAACTGTCCGAGGACGCATGGAACGGGTAGCAACGCGGGGTAATGGCGCGATGGTTTTTGTTGATTTTGCCCATACACCCGACGCGCTGGAAACGGCGTTGCAAGCGATGCGCCCGCATGTAATGGGGCGTCTGTTGGTGGTGTTTGGGGCTGGTGGCGACCGCGACAAAGGTAAACGCCCGTTAATGGGCAAGGCGGCGATGGAAAATGCGGATGTGGTTTATGTGACCGACGACAATCCGCGCACCGAGGATCCGACACAGATCCGCGCAGCAATCATGACGGCTTGTCCGAATGCAAACGAAATTGGTGATCGGGCGGAAGCAATTTTGACAGCGATTGATGCGCTACAACCCGGTGATGCTTTGCTGATTGCGGGCAAAGGGCACGAAACGGGGCAGATTGTCGGTACGGATATACTGGAATTCAATGATGCGGAGCAGGCAAGTATCGCCGTCGCGGCATTGGAAGAATTGTACTGATGGGCGCGCTGTGGAAAATGGCGGACGCGGTAGCGGCGACCGGTGGGCAATCTGCGGTGAATTGGAGCGCGTCTGGCGTTTCGATTGACACCCGCACGTTGCAAAAAGGCGATATTTTCGTGGCTTTGCAGGATGTGCGTGATGGCCATGATTTTGTTGCACAGGCGTTGGAAAACGGCGCTGCGGCGGCGATGGTTTCGCACGTACCTCAAGGGGTTTCGTTGGGCGCTCCGTTATTGATCGTGGCGGATCCGTTGACAGCTTTGGAGGCTTTGGCCGCGGCTGCACGGGCGCGAACAAGCGCTAAAGTCATCGCTGTGACAGGATCGGTCGGAAAGACAGGCACGAAAGAAATGCTTCGCGCGGCTTTGTCCAAACAGGGCAAAACCCACGCAGCCGAGAAAAGCTATAATAATCACTGGGGGGTGCCCCTAACTTTGGCGCGAATGCCCGCGGATGC
>CALCGO010000010.1 GCA_937901055.1 uncultured Rhodobacterales bacterium | reverse complement strand
GGTGTGCGGCTTGGCACGATACCCCACCACATCGCCTTCACGCGGCGTCAGATCAACCGAGAAACCCAGTCCGTTGTCGATATGCGCCTCGCTATCAACAAGGGCCTTTTCGGCGTCCATCGCCCGCAATTCGTTGTCGCTAAGCACTACTTGGCCCTGCCGGAACCGGATTTGATTCAGCCGCATCCCGGGACGCAACAAAACCGAGAAAGAACGAGGCGAAATCTCGGCATATAGCGGGCCTGAATACCCTGCTTCCACACGGTCAAACTCGGTGCCGTTATCGGTGATCAGGCGGGTGAATAAATCCAGCCGTCCTGTCGAACTTTTGGCGTTGGCCACTGCGTTAACAGAGATCGGCAGGTTCAACCCTTCCATCAGTGGCACAACATAAACGCAGCCCTTTTCCAGCACAGCGTCGCCGGACAAATCCACTTGATGCATCTCGAAATCCGTCAACCGTTCCGCAACCGTGTTGCCGTCACCCGGCAAAAACGATGCACGAACGCGGTATGCTACATTCCCCAACCGCAGGTCCAGACTTGCTGGCTGAATTTGCCCCTCGGGCACCGGTTCGCTGACCGTGATGCGTCCATCGGACAACATCTGCCGAATGGTTTGGCTGGGAAGAACACCTTGGTGGGAAGTAGTCATTTCATCATCCTGAAAAACAAAAACGCCAGCGCGAGCGCCAGCGTTTTGAAAATGGTCGGGCTAGCGAGATTCGAACTCACGACCTTCCGTCCCCCAGACGGACGCGCTACCAGACTGCGCCATAGCCCGACTGAGGGCTGTTATAGCGATCAAAGCTTTGGTGGCAAGCAGGAAAGACGGGGGCATTCAGGCAAGTTCCGCGATTTGGGCTCGAATGGATTTTTGCATCTCTAGAAGCCGTGCATATATCGGCTCTAGCGGTGAATTTTGCGGGGTAGGGGCGGTGGCAACAGGTTGCGAAATCGGGGCTTGAACCACCTCCGGCACGGTCGTTTCGGTGGGTTCGGCCGCACCGCCGTTATCCAGCAAATCCTGCCCCATCGCGACGACCGCTTTAACGCCACGTTCGCGCAAAACCTTCTGCGCGCCTTTAATCGTCATGCCTTGTTCGTGCAACAAATGTTGAATTGTGCGGATCAATCCGACATCTTCGGGACGATAATACCGCCGTCCGCCACCTCGTTTTACTGGTTTAATTTGGGTGAACTTGCTTTCCCAAAACCGCAACACATGTGCGGGAACCCCCAGAATCTCGCTAACTTCGCTGATGGTGCGAAAAGCTGAAGGGGATTTTTTCATGGCTTCAGCCTACTTCTTGTTGCCGCTGTCCACGCGATCTTTCATCAGGTGGGAGGGGCGGAAGGTCAGAACACGGCGTGGTGCGATGGGTACTTCTTCCCCGGTCTTTGGATTACGACCGATACGTTCGTTCTTGGAGCGTACCGAAAATGTCCCGAATGAAGAAATCTTGACGCTCTCGCCAGATACCAATGCGTCGGAAACATGATCAAGCACGGATTCAACCAAATCAGCCGACTCGTTTCGAGATAGTCCGACCTCGCGAAATACCGCTTCGCTTAAATCCATGCGTGTCAAAGTAGATTCGCTCATAATACGTTCCCATCCTAAGTTTTCGTTAGAATATTGGGATTCTAGATTCAGAGTCAATAACAATGACTTAGAGTGCGACTACCAGCGCACCGCCGCTGCACCCCAAGCGAGGCCACCACCGATGGCTTCAAGCAATAGCAGATCACCCTTTTTGATCTGCCCGCGCTCGACCGCAATCGACAAGGCTAGGGGGATTGATGCGGCCGATGTGTTGCCGTGATCCTGAACGGTAACCACCACATTATCCATCGAAACGCCCATCTTTTTGGCCGTGCGCTTGATAATCCGCAAGTTGGCCTGATGAGGGACAATCCAGTCGATATCATCGGCAGTTAGCCCAGCGAGTTCCAATGCCTTCTCGCCACTAGAAGCCAGTTTGGAAACAGCATGTTTGAAAACTTCCTGCCCTTGCATACGTACAAGTCCCGTAGACTGGGTCGAAGAAACACCGCCGTCAACATAAAGCAGATCGTTGTATTTACCGTCGGAATTCAAATCTGTGGATAGTACACCACGGTCCTCGCCCGTGCCTTCGCTTTCCTTGGCTTGCAAGATAAGCGCGCCCGCACCGTCGCCAAACAGCACACAGGTACCGCGATCAGTGAAGTCGATAATGCGCGAAAAAGTCTCGGCACCGACCACCATAACTGTTTTGGCATGACCCGATTCAATCAACGCTGTCGCATTGGCCAAAGCGTAAATAAAACCGGCGCAAACGGCCTGAAGGTCAAAAGCGAACCCGCCGATCATCCCGACCGCGTGTTGCAACCGAGTGGCCGTTGAAGGAAATGTTTGGTCCGGCGTCGCTGTCGCCAGAACGATGGCATCCAGATCAGCGCCCGTCATACCGGCGTTTTTCAACGCCATAGTTGCGGCTTCAAATGCCAAATCGGATGTTTTCTGATCATCCGCCGCGAAATGCCGGCGTTCAATCCCTGTACGGGCGCGAATCCATTCGTCTGATGTATCAAGCGTTTTGGCAAACTCTTCGTTCTCCACAACCCTCTCAGGAAGGTAATGGCCGCAGCCTTTTACTACCGCGCGGATCACGCTCATGGTTTACGCCTCGTCTGTTTCAATTGGTGTATTCTTGCTGGCTGCCGTCGCGGATGCAACCCGCGCTGCGAGTTTTTCGGCAAATCCGTTTTGCGCCAACGTGTTGGCTAGTTTGATGGCAGCACAAAACGCAACGGCGTCCGAACCACCGTGCGATTTGATGACGGTTCCGTTCAAACCCAGAAAAACACCGCCGTTGCTGCGTCGGGGATCTATCCGGTTTTTCAACCGTTTTAACGGTCCCGAAGCCAATGCCGCAGAAACTTTTGCCATCAGTGAATGGGTAAACGCTTCGCGCATGAATTCGGCAACCAATCGCGCAGTGCCTTCGGCCGCTTTCAGTGCAACGTTGCCGGTAAATCCGTCAGTCACAATGATGTCCACATGGTCTGCTGGCAGATCGCTGCCCTCGACGAACCCGATATACTCAAGATCGCTATCGCTTTGCGCCGTTTTAATAAGCTCAGCCGCTTCCTGCAATTCAGGCCGACCTTTATTGTCTTCCGTACCAATGTTCAGCAAACCAACGCGGGGCCGTCTAACATCAAGACCGTTACGCGCATAACTGGCACCCATAATCGCGTATTGCAGCAAATCTTCGGGGTCCGCTTTGATATCAGCACCCATGTCCAGCATTACGTTAAATCCGGAAGGGTTGCGCGATGGCCACAGAACCGCGATCGCCGGGCGTTTCACACCGGGCAACTTGCGTAACTGAAGCATAGAGATCGCCATAAGCGCGCCAGTGTTGCCACAGGACACCGTAACAGCCGCTTCGCCCTGTTTCACGCTGTCTACAGCGTTCCACATGCTAGAGCCTTTGCCGCTACGCAGCGCGCGCGTTGGTTTCTCGTCCATCGAGATGACTTTATCCGCATGCAGCACTTCGACTCGCGCAGCTAATTCAGGCTTTTTAGCCAAAAGCGCGCCGATTTCGGCCGAATCACCATGAACGAGGAATTTGATGTCTGGATTTATTGCGGCCGACATTTCCATGCCGCCAATAATGGCCTCTACGCCACTGTCACCGCCCATAGCGTCAATCGAAATGATTACGGTATCGGAGGGGGGATTAGTCCGGTCTTCATTTATAGTCATACCGGACTAACCTTAATTTTTGTTTATGCTGCGTCTTCGTCGAAGTTCTCTTCGACCATAGCGACGACTTCACGCTCTGCATAGTGGCCACAGGCACTACATACATGGTGTGGGCGTTTCAACTCGCCACAGTTTGAACACTCGTTCGGGTTGAATGCAGTTAGTGCATCGTGCGAACGGCGCATGCCACGTTTCATACGTGTGATCTTACTCTTAGGAACAGCCATAACGGACCTCTAATTCTTATGTGGGGCAAACCCCCGGCATTCAGCGTCCACATGTCCTACATAATTACTATGCCAGAGCGCGCAAACCTGAACAGGAAACGAAGCCGGATAAATACTGCAAATTAGAAAAACCGCAAGGACTTTCTGCCCCTATTCA
>CALCGO010000009.1 GCA_937901055.1 uncultured Rhodobacterales bacterium | reverse complement strand
CAGCTTTATCCAATGTGGCCCTGATTCTAGGGGCTTCTGGATCAGCGGCGGAGCGAGCAATGCAATGTGGTGTCAGTGCAGCTGCAACTGCTGTATTTGAAGCGTCTTTGATCATTTTAGAGGCTGTTCCACCTGTAACCCAGCCTCCCCAGTTAAAGCCTGCAATTGCTAAGGTTACAGCCCCTACCGCTGCACCTTGAAGTGCAGGCGCCGTCCATTTAGGAAGTTCCAAAAAATTATTCCAATCTAAAAAAATACACACATTATCGTATGCTATGGATGACGAATAACACAAATGTTCCAAATAAAAAATTGTTAAGATTTCTTTCTCTGTAAGCTATGATGCTTAGCTTAACCATCCCATGCTACGTTGCATCGTTTATTATTAAAAATATATATAACAGTATTTTATAGGTGTCCGCCATCATTACTTCCAACCGCGATGGAACCCTCCAGAAAGCTGAAGTAGGTATTGGCAGATTAACCCTGGTTGAAGTGGGCAGGGTGGGTTTTAGCGTCTCTTGCTGACAAAACACTCCTGATTACAAAATGCTCCATGTTTGGATACATGAAAGCTGGCTCGGGGTTGCTAGACCATCTTGCCCAGGCCCGTGGACCGCATCGCCCTATCCTCAGGCCCCGCGCCCAGCCCACCTTAGCGTTGGTATTAGCCTTGTAATTTCATTCTGGCGCAATTTTGTTGCACAGCTTGTCGCTGCATAGGCATTAACTCGAGGATAAGCCTTGCCGCTGCTCCAGTAGAATGGCCTCAATTTTGAAGCGTTTTTTCACTTATCATCGCAGCATGGACCAGGCATAAAATAAAGTTATCATTAGTGTGTACACGGCAAGAACTACAACATTAATTGGGTTTCCAGAAAGTTTTGGCGTCTTGATTTGCGAGACGTTCAAAGCTGCTAGGCATAGTCCGCTTAAGGCAAGGATAATAGCGAATGTGGAATGTTCAAAATAATCTGCAAACATTACAATAAAAACGAGGCTGATGCTGTTATTGTCAATCGCAAGTCCTGTGTATTTTGCATCATCTGACAAACCGAATGTGCTGAAATAGCTCAAACGGATCACACCGGAAACTAAGGTGATAAACACAACAGGCAAAAACCATGGGCTGAAATCTCCAAAACTTAGGATTAAAATAGCGGGTGTAATGCCGTAACTTACGATATCTATTAATAGATCAAGCGTGCCACCGAAGGCACGGTCATCGCCTGTGCGTCCCTTCATACGGCGGGCAATCAATCCATCCGCCCAATCAAACCCAACAGCCCAAATCATGCCAATCATCGCAGCAGGATAGAACCCGATGATCAAAAAATATATTGCCAACAAGGAACACCCCAATCCCGCGAGTGAGCAAATGTTTGGTAGATCTTTGGTGTGTGACAGTATCGAAGGTTTTGGCGCGGCGCCGTTTTTGATTGTCATGTGACATCCTTTGGGTTAAGAGAACTGACCGCTCGTCAAAAATCGACAGGCAATCTATATTTCCATTCGTAGTGCATTTGAAACGTTTGGTTTCAAAACTTTAAGCTACTCCGTACGCCCGAGCGTGTGGAGACATATCAACGCAATTGTTTCTGAATAATTTTCTAACTGTACGCACGAGAAGACTCTGTTCTGGATCGCTATCATCGAAGCCAGGTGGGTAAAAGGATAAACCGAAAATGATTGTCTATACCGTTGGTACTTTCGACCTGCTTCACGTCGGCCATTTGGCCTTGTTGAACCACTGTAAATCTTTAGGCGATATTTTGGCAGTTGGCGTAGCCTCTGATGATGTCGTGAACCAGTACAAGCCAAACATACCGATTATTCCATTAGAGCAGAGGGTTGAGATGTTAGAAGCGCTTAGCTGTGTTGATATTGTACGCCCGTATCACACATTAGAATATGTGTCTGGATGCAAAGCAGTGGGGGCAGATATTTTTGTGATAGGTGAAGATTGGGGGTGTAATTCCCACAATCTGGATGTTTCCGGCTACCTGAAAGAGGTGGGGAAAGAAATAGTACAGGTGCGCTATAACCCACGTACGTCATCCACGAAAATCAAAGAGATGGTGCTGGAGCAACGCAATGTCTGCGCTGAACCATATTAAGGGTCGCTTGAAGTTGCCCCCTTATTAAAATGGTTCTTGCCAACAAACACACAGGAGTGTGAAATTAAACTTCTCTATTCCAAGCCAGAGGCATTTAGTGCGGGTGAATGTGGTAGGATCATTGCGGCTATAACTGCAGTACCTTTCAAAAATGCTATGCTTGTGCAGCAAAAAAGAAACCCTGCACTACGGACTGCAAGTTTGGTATGGCTTGATGAGGTCGATGGACTTGGCTGGGTCATGGATCGGTTGATTGAAATCATCCGTATTTCCAATATTGATCAATTTGATTTTGATCTTCGCGAATTCGCTGAAAGCCCGCAGGTAGCAAGATATGACGCGTCTGATAATGGTCACTTTGCGTGGCATTCTGACGTTGGCGAAGGCATTTTGGCGCGCAAGCGTAAGCTTACACTCGTCCTACAGCTCAGCGAGCCAGATTCTTATGAGGGAGGTGACCTCGAGATTATGCCAAGCGCCCAAATACTATCTGCCAACCGCGGCCAAGGCTGTGTAAGTGTCTTTCCTAGTTTTACATTGCATCAAGTGGCACCAGTACAAAGTGGGGTCCGCTATTCGCTCACACTATGGGCGCATGGACCGGTATTTAGATAACCAAAAAAATTATCGAACGTTGGTAAACACTCCGCTTGCAACTGCCAGATTAAACTCGGTTGAAGCAGGCGGACGGGTTTATCCCGTGCGTGAATGCCCCCGCATTCCGCTACTTCAAAACAAGCCCAGAGATCATCCGTCTGGCTGTGATGCTTTTTACCTGCTGAGACGGCCTGGTTTGTTTCAGGCGCTACACAGGCTGGGTGTTGGGTTAGGTTGGCTGTATGTGGCTGCAGGAACGCCACATCTACACACGCATCAATTTCAAGCGGAACCGTGCCGCCGCTCTTACTGCGTGGCGCCAACTATTGAGCGCATAGATTTAGGCTGCGCTAGCAATCTGATGTGAGTTCTCATTCGTCTGACAGCATCCGTCAGAGAGCTAGATGCAATAACTGCGCGTGAAGGGTAACAACACTTATTAAATAGTTTATCGTTTGGTCGTCTTGAGACTACAAAAGCAATCCTCGAAACAGATTTTTGGCATAGGCTGAATTTTTTACCCTAAATGTGTTGGCCGCCGTTTATATGAACTTCAGTTCCTGTGATATAGCTGGAGGCATCTGAACACAAAAAATGAATAGCGTCAGCAATTTCATACGGCTGGCCTAAGCGGCGCAAGGCAAGATTTTGAACTATTTCATCTGTTCCCTCACTTAGGATATTAGTCTCGATCTCTCCTGGGACTATGGCATTTACCCGTACTCCCATTGGCCCATAATCATGAGCCATTTCGCGCGTAAGTGCTGCTAGTGCTGCTTTGGATGTTGCATAGGCAGCTCCCGCGAACGGATGCACCCGGCTGCTAGCAATTGAAGTTACATTGACGATCGCTGCTTTAGTTGCAGCTAATTCGTGCTTCAAGGCTCTGGCTAAGATCACTGGTGCAAAAAAATTAACATGAAATACCTGTCCCCAAACATGCAAGTCCGTATTGAGGGTATTCATCCGCCCCGCATCAGCTAATTTTGGTGATATACCTGCATTATTGATCAAAGCGTGCAATTTACCATTCAGCTTGGATTTGATTTCTTCCGCCGCAGCTATGGTTTGTTTCGGATCGCTGAGATCAACTTGAATGTGGTTTTCCTTCCCTCCGGGGAAAGGGCATCGTTCATCGAATGCCTGTCTTGAGCATGTCAGTACGCGCCACCCATCGGCATTAAATCGTTTAACCGTTGCATGCCCTATTCCACGACTGGCGCCAGTTAATAAAGCAGTTTTTTGCTCTTTATTTATGGTCAAATTGGTCTCCCCAAACATTAAAAATATCTGAATTTCCGAAGTAGAATAGTAGCTCTAACCTTGTTGCATAAAGTGTTAAAGCTATTTCGTAGGGTCCTGCCAAAGCAGATTTTTTGGAAACCTGTATTCGCACGTTGTAACGGCTTGGGGTGACAAAATATACATCAA
>CALCGO010000008.1 GCA_937901055.1 uncultured Rhodobacterales bacterium | reverse complement strand
GGCAATATAAAGCAACGTAATGCCAAGGCCCGCGATGCTTAGCACGCCGAACAATCGACGACCCTGTGCGACTTCTAGTTTAACCAGTATTTCGGACATGTGGTGCTCCGCCATTTGTTTCGGGGGCTTTCTTACGAGGTTCTTTGGGGATGTGCCAGCAATGCTTATCCCAAAATGGCCAGCCACATGGAGGCCGAGAAGATGGATGCGACGGTTCCCAACAACACAGCACTGGCAGCAGCCCCTTTGGCGCGGTTGTACATGTTGGCGAATACATAGGCGTTGACGCCGGGCGCCATTGCGGCGGTGACAACTGCGGAGCGTGTGAATTCGATCGGTAGGTCAAACACGTAGGTGCACATGGCGTATGCGATTGCCGGATGGACCATAAGTTTTAACGTTGAAATCATGCCTGCCTCGCCCAGACTGGCGCGCAGAGAATAGCGAGTGAGGGTTCCGCCCAAGGCGAACAGGGCGGCGGGCAGGGCGGCGCGTGCAACCATTTCGACGGCGGAAATCAGGGGGGCTGGCAACGTGATACCGCTTATGTTGACGGCAAAGCCAAGGGCGAGGCCAATCATTAACGTGTTGCGGAACATGGCCTTGATCACGGCGTTCGCGGTGCCTGCAACACCGCGTCCATCGGCACGGGAAGCCTCCATGACCGTTATGCCAACAAGGTATAGCAATGGCGCGTGGATAGAGATGATCGCGAAGTTACCCGAGAGAGATCCGGCACCGTAGGCGCGCTCCATTATGGGCAAGCCGAGTAGGACCGAGTTGGAAAACATTGCTGCGAACCCGATGGCAGCGGCATCACCCGGGCGGCGGCGAAAAAGGGTTCGGGCACCGATGATTGCGATGGCAAAGCTGAGGATTGCACCGGTGTAAAAAGATACCATCAGTCGCCAATCGAAGACGGCGGCGAAATCCAGACGCATGATGTTCAAAAACAAGAGGCAGGGAATTGCGAGGCCTTGGGTGAAAACCATCAGACCATCGACCGCGGTGTTTTTGAATAGGTTCAGTTTTACTGCAGCATAGCCTGCGCCGATCACCAGAAAGACCGGAATAACCACGTTAAGGAGTTGAAGGATCATGCCTCGATATCGATCTTCATACCGTCAAAGGCTGGGATGACATGCTCGGGGGTTTCGCCGTTCAGGGTTTCGTAATCCAGATCGATGTGCATGTTGGTTATGATGGCGCGTTCAGGTTTGGCGCGTTCAATCCATTCCAACGTGCGGGCAAGATGGGCGTGGCTGGAGTGTGGTTTGTAGCGCAAGGCGTCCACCACCCAGACTTTCAAATTGTCGAGCTTTGCCCATCCGGCATCATAGATTTCTTCGGCATCGGGTAGGTATGCCAGATCACCAATCCGGAAGCCGAGCGCGTCAATCCTGCCGTGTTTGACCTCAAAAGGTTCGAAGCGAATGGTGCCGCCCTCGCCCGTGATTTCGGTGCTGTCGGTGATGGCGTTTAGTTCCAGAATTGGTGGGTACATGCTGCCCGGGGGTTGGATAAAGGCATAGCCGAAGCGTGCCAAAAGGCCGTCGGCGGTGCGTGTGTCAGCCCAGACCGGCAGGCGGGATTTGCGGTTGAACACAATCATGCGCAAGTCGTCGATGCCGTGCATATGGTCGGCGTGATCATGCGTAAAAATTACGCCGTCAAGGTGGCCGATACCGGCATCCAGCAACTGTGCGCGCATGTCTGGCGAGGTGTCGATCAGGACGCGGGTCACGTTCTCACCGTCAATCCGTTCGACAAGCATGGAGCAGCGGCGGCGCAGGTTTTTTGGGTTTGACGGGTCGCAGGCACCCCACAATCCACCGAGGCGTGGCACGCCGCCCGATGATCCGCAACCGAGGATCGTATAGCGTAGCATCGCCATTACGCGGTTCCCCATGCGGCAGCTTTGGCGAATAGTCGATCGAAGTTGGCGGAAGTCTGGGCCGCGAAATCGGTGTAGTCCATGTTGAATACTTCGGCGCCTACTTGGGCGGTTAAGGCGGTATACGCAGGCTCGTTCCGCTTGCCGCGATGGGGTTGCGGGGCGAGGTAGGGCGCGTCGGTTTCGACCAAAATGCGATCGACGGGGGCGGAGGCGAAAATTTCGCGCAGTTCGGTGCTTTTCTTGAACGTAGCAATGCCGGACATCGAAAGGTAGAACCCTAGATCGAGGGCGGCGCGGCCCAGTTCGGCGCTGGAGGAAAAGCAGTGCATGACGCAATCAAACGCGCCAGCTTTGTGTTCTGCTGCCAGAATGCGGGCCATGTCGTCGTCGGCGGCACGGGCGTGAATGATTAAAGGCAGCGAGGTTTGGCGCGCGGCCTCGATATGGATCAACAGGCTTTCTTGCTGCACGGCTTTTGTGTCGGCGGTGTAATGGTAGTCCAATCCGGTTTCGCCAATTGCGACCATCTTGGGGTGCTTGGCGATTTCAACCAGTTGCTCGACTGTCGCCATGGGTTCGGATGCGACGCCCATCGGGTGGGTGGCGGCGGCGAAGAATACGGGTGCATAGGTTTCAGCGATAGCGCGAACTGATGGTTCGGCATGAAGTTTGGTGCAGATCGTGACCATGCGTGTAACGCCAGCCGCGGTTGCGCGCGCCACAACTTCGGGTAGTTCGTCTTTGAAGTCCGGGAAGTCCAGATGGCAGTGGCTGTCTACGATTGCGGGTGTGGTCATCATGGCTCCGGCGTTAGACCGACAGGAGGGAAGCCCGTCCGGCGGTCGCATCAATACTAAGGAACGTATCAAGGATCACTTGCGCGGGGTCAAGGTTAACAGCGCGGGCATGTGCAATTCTGCCGGTTAGTTCCTGTACCAGTATCGCCCATTCGCGGGCTTGGTAAGGATTGGTGGATAGACGTGCGGCCAGTTCAGCTTCGCCATCAATCACATAGGCGCCGCCTTTTGCGCCGTTCAGTGCGAGGCGGGATAGCGCGAGCATCAGAAGGCGTATGGTCATGTCATAGCGGCCCTCCGACCCTTTGCCAGCGCATTTTTCGCCAAGCGCGATGATGCGCGGGCGATTTATTCGCGGGGCGGTTGCAAGCAGCGAGAGGATGTTTTGATAGATCTCCAACCCGTCGTTGGCTTGTAAATCGATACTTTCACCGGCGGAACCACCGGACAGTGCGTTCAGGGTTTCACTGTTGTTGTCAGGGAACCCTGCTTGCTCCATCACTTGCCCAAGTGCGCCTGGTGTTAAAGGGTTGCAGCGCAATTCGCGGCAGCGCGAGCGGATGGTTGGCAACAATTTGGCGGGCTGATGGCTTATCAGCAAGATGACGGTTTTGGCCGGCGGTTCCTCCAGCACTTTTAGCAACGCATTTTCGGCGGAGGTGTTCATTTCATCAGCTGCATCAACAATCGCGATGCGCCAGCCACCGTCAGCCGACGAGAGCGTAAAAAAACCTTTGAGTTTACGCACTTCCTCGACGGTGATGGCGGT
>CALCGO010000007.1 GCA_937901055.1 uncultured Rhodobacterales bacterium | reverse complement strand
ATGTACTCATACCCTTGGAAGAATGTGAAAAGCATACCCAGCAGAATGGACAGGATCAGGCCGTTTTTCAAACCTTTACGGTCATTTTCATGTGCCAACGCGTGGTGCGCCCAAGTAGCCGCAGCGCCGGAACACAAAAGGATCAACGTGTTGATCAATGGCAAGTGCCATGCATCGAGTGTTTCAATGCCTTGTGGTGGCCAAACACCGCCCGCGTAATCCGCAATCGGGAAGAGGGAGGCACGGAAGAACGCCCAGAACCATGCAACGAAGAACATAACTTCGGAAGTGATGAAAAGGATAACGCCATAACGCAAGCCAATTTTAACGACCGGTGTATGGTCACCAGTGTTGCCTTCAACAACACATTCAGCCCACCAAGCATACATCGTGTAAAGCACGCCAGCGAAGCCAATAAGTGCCATCCATGGGCCGGAGTCGTTCATCCACAGCACTGAGCCAAAGAACATAATGAAAGCACTTACCGCGCCGAGTAGTGGCCACGGGCTGGGTGCCAGAATGTGGTAATCGTGATTTTTTTCATGCGCCATGTTGGGTCCCTCTTATATTTGACGTAATCGCGGTCAGTTTACCGCAGAGTTTGTAGTGTCGTCTACCGTTTGATCAAGTTTAACTTGTTCGCTCGGCAGATCGGTTTCATAGAATGTGTAGGATAACGTGATAGATTTCACGAATTTACCGTCGCGATCATTTACGATTTCTGGATCCACGTAGAACGTGACGGGCATTTGTACCGTTTCACCGGGCTGCAAAATTTGCTCAGTGAAACAAAAGCAGTCAATTTTGGTGAAAAACTCACCGGCCGTATGCGGCGTAACGTTATAGCTGGCGGTCCCCGCTACGACCCGATCAGTGGGGTTATGCGCTTCGTAAAAAGCCAAGCCAACCTCGCCAATACGGATTTCCATTTCCCGCTGCACAGGCTTGAAGCTCCACGGCATATCGCGTTCTGTGGATGCGTCAAAGCGGACGCTCATCGTTTGATCGAGGATTTCACCAGTTCGCTCCGTGGCCGCAACAGATGTCGTGCCTCCGTAGCCAGTGACCGCGCAGAACCAATTGTAAAACGGAACAGCTGCAAGGCCCAATCCGCCCATGACCGCAACCACCGCAACAAGGCTTAGGACGACACGTTGATTGGCGGATGTGTTCATTCAGACACCGCATCAAGGCTGAAATTCGGGGCTTTGATATCCACACCTTGTGGTTGGCTAAGCTTCACCATGCTTACGGCGAAAATCAGAGCGACAAACAGCGCTAACGCGATCCCGACAGAAACATTACGCCCTTTGCGGCGCGTGTGCAGTTCGTGTTCTTTTTGAATGCCGGACATGATTAGAACCACACTGGCCAATTCGCGAAACCAAGATCAAGGGCACGCAGAGCGGCCTCGGCCAATAGGGCTACGAAATGGGCGAATAGGAAAAGGATGGAAAACATGAAGAAGCGTTTTTCAGCGCGGTAGGTATCCGCATCCGCGACTTCGTCATTGCGCTGCCACAGGCGGAATGCACCGAATAAGAAAACTGCGTTGAAGGCGATTGCCACGGCAAAATACAGCGGCCCGCCGATTTGCGTAAACGCAGGTGCGATTGCGATTGGCGCGAGCAATACCGAGTAAGCAAGAATTTGTCGACGTGTTACGCGTGTACCGGCTGTCACAGGCAACATCGGAATGTTGGCGGCTTTATAGTCTTCGTTACGAAACAGCGCCAATGCCCAGAAGTGCGGTGGGGTCCAGACGAAGATCAACGCAAACATCAGAATGCTTTCGATGCTGACACCGCCCGTCGCGACAGCCCAACCGATCATCGGCGGGAACGCACCGGCAGCGCCTCCAATTACGATGTTATGGGGCGTGCTGCGTTTCAGCCACATGGAATAAACGACTGCGTAGAAAAATATGGTAAATGCCAGTAGGCCAGCGGCAAACAGATTGCCGAACAAGCCCAACATCATCACAGCCATGAAGGATAGCGTGAGGCCGATCGCCAACGCCTCGCCACGCATAACGCGGCCGGACGGGATCGGACGGCTGGTTGTGCGTTTCATGACAGCGTCGATGTCAGCGTCCCACCACATGTTCAAAGCACCCGAGGCCCCTGCCCCAATTGCAATGCACAAAATGGTGGCAAACGCGATAACCGGATGCACAGCTACAGGTGCTGTAAGCAGGCCTACTGCAGCCGTGAAAATAACCAATCGCATGACACGCGGTTTCAACAACTCGACGTAGTCGCCAAATTGCGCGTCATATTCTTGCGTTTCAGCCATGTAGGTTGCGTCAGTCATAATCTTGCCCATTGAGGATCGGGGCAGCATGCCGCCCCGATAGAACGTATCAGTCAGCGGACGCTACTGTGATCGAAGTCGGCAGACCCGCGAACTCTTCAACAGCGCGGTTCAACCATGCGTCATACACTTCTTGCGATACCACTTTGACAGTGATTGGCATGTATGTGTGGTCTTTGCCGCAAAGTTCGGAACACTGACCGAAATAAATGCCTTCCATATCGGCAGCGAACCACGTCTCGTTCAAGCGGCCCGGAACAGCGTCCAGTTTCACACCGAAGGAAGGGATAGCCCACGAGTGGATAACATCGCCACCAGTTATCTGAAGTCGTACAACAGCGTCTACGGGAACAACAACTGCGTTGTCAGTGGCCAGCAGGTATTCATCTTCCGCGTAGCCATATTCAGCCAGTTCAGCTTTTACGGTTTCGGTCAAACCAGGTTCGCCCGTACCGATCATGTATGAATCGAATTCGAATTCACTGTCAGGGTATTCATATGTCCAATACCACTGGTTACCTGTCACTTTGATTGTCAGGTCGGATTCAGGAATCTCAAGCTGCTTGAAAAGAATTGGCAACGAGAAGGAGCCGATTACGATCAGGATCAGGATTGGCGCAACTGTCCAAATAACCTCGACAGTCGAGTGATGCGTGAAACGTGCTGCTTCTTTGTTGGCGCGTCGATTATAAAACACAAGCACCCAGACCAATAGCAATGTAACACCCAGGCAGATGAATCCGATGATCCAGTTGACCATGCCGTCTAGCCATTGAATGTCACGTGCCAGTTCGGTTGCCGCAGTCTGGAAACCATAACCACCCTGTACAGGCTTACCTATGGACTCGAGGCCCGAAATACCGTCTTGCGCCCACGCGGCGCCGGAAATCATTGTAGCAACTACAAAGGTCGCAACTTTTGTGAAGAAATCACCAATCCGCATCGTTTGTTCCCCGTCATTTGTGCTATTTAGCACTCTATAAACCCTGCTTATGATTAATTGCAGAATCTCCGTTTATTGATCTATGTCAAAGACCATATTAGACGGTAGATAACAAGTCAGTCATTTGCGGCATTCAGCCGCTTCTACGCATTTCATGGCCCGAGGTACTATATATGTCGTCCACCACACCACGTTTTCGCCCATTCGAGACGAATCTGGAATTAGAGCGATCTCTCGCGACGCTTCGCGCGGCCACCGCAGGGGCTGATGACGGCGAACTATTTTTGGAGCGCCGACGTTCCGAGGTACTGGTTTTAGATGATGGCCGCATTAAAAACGCCAGCTATGATGCATCTGAAGGCTTTGGCCTTCGTGCTATTCGCGGAGAGACAGCGGGCTACGCCCATTCTTCCGAGATTTCGGAGGTAGCGCTAATACGCGCCGCTGAAACCGCACGTTTGGCGGTCGGCGACGGCGGTGGCACAATGGCCCCTCCGCCTGCAGCAACGAACCAGCGGTTGTATACCGACCTTGACCCGTTCGACGACGCAACGTTCGCAGTAAAGATCGAGACTTTGCGGGAAATCGACGCCTTTGCACGTGAACTGGACCCGAAGGTTGTGCAAGTATCAGCAAGTCTGACCGCTAGCATGCAGGAAATCGAAATACTGCGCCCCGATGGCGTGCATCTGTCTGAAGCGCGCCCGCTAACGGGGATTAGTGTCTCCGTCATAGTTGAGAAGGACGGGCGTCGCGAAAGTGGGCATTCATCCGGTGGCGGACGTCATGGGTTGGCTATGCTTATGACGGAAGATCATTGGAAAGCAGCCGCGAAAGAGGCTTTGCGGATCGCGTTGGTTAACCTTAACGCTGAACCTGCCCCTGCGGGCGTCATGGATGTGGTTCTTGGCAACGGCTGGCCCGGAATTTTGTTGCACGAGGCAATCGGGCATGGGCTTGAAGGCGATTTCAACCGCAAGAAAACCAGCGCGTTTGCAGGATTGATGGGTAAACGCATTGCCGCCAAAGGCGTGACGGTGGTGGACGACGGGACAATCCCAAATCGGCGCGGATCGATTTCTTTTGACGATGAAGGTACACCCTCGCAACGCAACATACTTATCGAAGACGGTATTTTGGTTAACTTCATGCAAGACCGCCAGAACGCCCGCCTAATGGGTGTGCCTGCAACAGGAAACGGGCGGCGGCAAAGTTATGCCCATGCGCCGATGCCTCGGATGACTAATACGGTTATGCTTGGTGGTGATGTTGAACCGGGTGATATCGTCTCCGAGGTCAAAGACGGCATCTATGCTGTCGGATTTGGCGGCGGCCAAGTGGATATCACCAACGGAAAGTTCGTCTTCAGCTGCACAGAGGCATATCGCGTGAGAAACGGGATCGTCGGCAATCCAGTCAAAGGGGCGACACTGATTGGTGACGGGGCAACCGCGTTGAACAAAATTCGCCTGATCGGTAATGATATGGCAATGGATCCCGGGATCGGTACTTGTGGCAAGGCGGGACAATCTGTTCCGGTCGGGGTTGGACAACCGACCTTGTTAATCGGTGACTTGACGGTCGGGGGCAGTGCGACTTAAACGGAGAGCGTTTCTCCACTTTCGGTCAGGATAAATTCCAGAAACGAGCGTGCGGCCAACGACAATCGTTTGCCGCGCAGGTGTACTGCATACCAGCGCCGCACCAGTGGAAATCCCTGCACGTCGAGAACTGCGATATGTCCGCTGGCCAACTCCAACCCGATGTTGCGGCGTGACAGGACGGACACGCCAAGCCCGGCCAAAACCCCTTGCTTGATCGCTTCGGCGCTGCCGAGTTCCATGAAGGGAGTGATCGCAATATCCTGCTTTGCGAACACCCTATCCACGGCCAACCTCGTTCCGGACCCCGGTTCGCGCACTAAAAACCGCTCCTGAGCCACCTGTTGCAACGAAATGTTCTTTTCCTCCAACATTGGATGGCCGGGCGGGGCCACAACAACCATTTCATTGTCAATAAACGGGTGGGCTTCGACGGCAATTTCTTGTGGCACCTGCCCCATGATCAGTAAATCGTCCTGATTGGATTTTAACCGCTCCAGCACATTAGCGCGGTTGGTAATAGTCAGCCGAGGCCGCAAGTCTGGATGACGGTTAATAAATGCACCCAACAAATGGGGCATAAAATACGTCGCACTTGTGATCACCGCGAGACTGAGATCACCACGCACAACACCTTTGTGCGCGGACGTAAGATCGTCAAGCGCCACGACACCGGACAAAATCTCTCGTGCGGTGTCGTAAACATCACGGCCCGCGGCGGTGGGACTTACCGAACGACCCACCTGCTCCAATAGCGGCAGGCCCAGTGTTTCGGATAACTTCTTAATCTGCATCGAAACCGTGGGTTGCGAAAGACGCAACGCGTCGGCTGCTTTGGTATAACCGCCAAAACGCACCACAGCCTCGAATATCTGCAACTGGCGCAATGTCAGGCTTTGTACGATGTTGCTTTTGCTCAAATTCGTCATTTCGAAATACTATAGATAATATCTATAACATCAATAGAAACAATCGATTTTACTCTATGCTACTGCACGGCTAGGTTTATATTAGAATTAACGCATCTAAACGACTCAGCACTGTTAAGGGAGAAAAACATGCTAGACCAAACATCTCGTTATAGCGATTTGACGCTAAAGGAAGAGGACCTGATTGCCGCGGGTAAACACGTTCTCGGCGCTTACAAAATGAAACCTGCGGCCGGTTTCTTCGACTACATTGGTACGGCAGCCCACTTCTGCGCCGAGTCCTCTACAGGCACTAACGTGCAAACAACGACAACCGATGACTTTGCAATGGGCCTTGACGCGATCTGCTACGAGATTGACGAAGAAAATGAGTTGATGAAAATCGCATTCCCGATCGACCTATTTGACCGGAACATCACAGATGGCCGTGCAATGGTTGTGTCGCTGATGACTTGTATGATTGGGAACAATCAGGCGATGGGTGACGTTGAGTACGCCAAGCTTCTAGATTTCTTCGTCCCGCCCAACTTTATGCGTTTGTTCGATGGCCCGTCCAAAGGCATCGTAGACATGTGGCGTATTCTTGGTCGCGATCTGGATAACGGCGGAATGGTTGTTGGTACAATCATCAAGCCAAAGCTTGGCCTACGACCGAAACCATTTGCTGATGCGTGCTACCAGTTCTGGCTTGGCGGCGATTTCATCAAGAACGACGAGCCACAAGGCAATCAAGTTTACGCCCCTATGCGTGAATCCATCCCGCTTATCGTTGATGCAATGAAACGTGCTATGGACGAAACTGGGCAGTCGAAAATCTTCTCGGCTAACATCACCGCGGATTCGCACGACGAAATGCTGGCACGTGGCGAATATGTATTGGAGCAATTTGGCAACATGGGCGAAAACGTAGCCCTGTTGGTTGACGGTTTCGTCGGCGGCACCGGAATGGTTACGACTGCGCGTCGTCACTTCGCGAACCAGTTCATCCATTATCACCGCGCTGGTCACGGCATGATTACCGGCGAAGAATCCAATCGTGGGTATACCGCATTGGTGCACATGAAGTGGGCGCGGATGGCTGGCTCTTCCGGTATTCACACAGGCACAATGGGCTTTGGTAAAATGGAAGGCTACAACTCTGACACCGTTCTTGCCGATGCGCTTATGCACGATGTATCTGTTGGCACCCATTACACCCAGCCTTGGGAGCGTATGAAGCCAACATCGCCAATCATTTCGGGTGGAATGAACGCGCTGCGCCTTCCTGGATTCTTCGAGAACCTTGGCCACTGTAACGTGATCCAGACCTCCGGCGGTGGCGCACTTGGCCACAAAGACGGTATCGTCGCCGGTGCTAAATCACTTCGTCAAGCATATGAAGCTTGGCAAGAAGGCGTCGATCTGGTGGAATATGCCAAAGATCATCCTGAAACAAAGGGCGCTTTCGAAAGCTTCCCTAGTGATGCTGACCAGAATTACCCTGGCTGGCGTGAAAAACTGGGCGTGCACAAGTAAGCACCTCCTACTCCCCCTGCTCCGCCAAATGGTGGAGCAGGTCACTTCTTTACTGATGAGCCAATTCCGATTGGCTTTTTCGTACAGAACCTCAGGAGCAAAAATATGGTTGATGCCCAGCAATTTCAGATCACAACCGAGCCATATTACCACGCCACTGGCGAAGAAATCGCGCTATATGAGGCCGCATATGCCTGCCGCCTTCCGGTGATGGTCAAAGGCCCCACGGGCTGTGGTAAATCCCGCTTTGTGGAATACATGGCGTGGAAACTCGGCAAGCCGTTGATTACGGTCGCCTGCAACGAAGACATGACCGCGGCCGATTTGGTTGGTCGATTTTTGCTGGATGAAAACGGCACACATTGGCAAGATGGCCCGTTGACCGTTGCCGCACGCATTGGTGCAATTTGTTACCTCGATGAAGTGGTCGAGGCCCGTCAGGATACTACTGTGGTTATTCACCCATTGACCGACCACCGCCGCGTTTTGCCGTTGGACAAGAAGGGCGAACTGCTGGAAGCGCATCCGGATTTTCAGTTGGTTATTTCGTATAACCCCGGCTATCAAAGTTTGATGAAAGACCTCAAACAGTCCACCAAGCAACGGTTCACTGCGCTTGATTTTGACTACCCTGAGGCCGAAGACGAAGCTGCGATTATCGTGCGTGAAGGTGGAGTCGATACCGCGATGGCACTGAAATTGGTCGAAATCGCCCACAAAGCCCGGAACCTGAAAGGTCACGGTATTGATGAGGGAATATCCACGCGTTTGCTGGTTTATGGCGCGATGATGATCGGTCAAGGCATAGACCCGATTGAGGCCAGCAAAATGGCTATGGTCCGACCGCTTTCAGACGACGCAGACATCCGCGCAACATTGGATGCCGCCGTTGAAATGATCCTCGGCTAGGCCGATGAACCCCGAAGCTCAAATCTGGCGAGACCGCCTTCAGTGCACGGTTAAGAAGGTGGATGACATCTTTGAGCCCGCACTTGCACGGGCGCAAGACGTTCTGGACGACGATAGCCTGATCGCTTGGCTGGCTGGGGCAGATAAAGTCTGCGCGCTCGGCCGCGGAACCGAGTTGGTTCTACTGTTTCTGGATGACATCCCTGAAGTGGTGAAGCATTCCGACGTACAAATCATCCCCGAGGTGGCTGATTTGGCGGCACATCTGTCAACTGAGGCAGTGCGCGGTTCGATTGCGCCGTTCCTCGGCACTTTGGCCGCCGTTGCCCGGCGTCTGGATAATGCCGATCTGCTACGCATTTGGCTGCGCTTGATCCGCAAAATGGTAGCGGAGGCCAAGGACGGCACCACGCCAATGTTGGCCCGCGCCCCTTACCTGTTCGCTCAGCTCTCCCTTCCCAGCGTGCAAAACTGGGTTGGATACGGGATGCGCGTTTATCGTGATCACCCCCACCGTCTGCCGGATTATTTCAGCCTGCAAAGCGCCGATTCCAAAGCCATGCTGGTTAAGGAACGCAGCGGAACCCTGTTCATGGATGTCGAACGGCAACTGCATATGTTCCAGCGCGCATTTTGGGAAAACGATCTGGATTTTCGCCCATACTCCGAAGCCTTCGAGACCGCACGCAAGCCAAAACCGCATCTGGACATGCAGGGCCTGCACATCCCGGATGTTTACGAGGATAAATTTGGTATTTCGGGCCTCCACCGTTATTGGGCGATCCTTGCCCACATGCTGGCCCATAAGAAATGGACCAAACCACTTCTGGCGGACAATTTCAGCGTCTTCCAACATCTCGCCATCGAAGTGTTCGAAGATTCCCGCATAGAGCATCTCGCCATGCAGCAATACCCTGGTCTTCAATCCCTTTGGGTCAAGATGCACCCTGTTCCAACGCCCGGAACTTGCCCGAATGGTTGGGCTTGCATTCGACATAAATTAGCGATGCTGTCTTACGCAATTCTTAATCCCGAGCATCGCTACACTGACCCAGCCCTGTTGGAATATGTTACTAAATTCCGCGAGTATTTTGCGACCGACCCTCACGGCCCTAAATTTGCCGTCGATCTTGGCGTTGGTTGGCTGCGCGACAACTTTGAACATAATTTCCGCCAACCAAACGTGTGGTTTGAGGATACCGAAGTTCCTTATCGCGACGACAACCGGTATTTGTGGATGTTCCTTGAAGAGGCCGAGGAAGAGGATGATTTCCACTCTGATCACGGTGCTCAAGAACGGTTGGCTGATGAGGACGATGACGGCCTTCTGCCACCACGTTTCTACCCCGAATGGGATTACCAGTTGCAGAGCTATCGCCCCGATTGGGTGACGGTACATGAATCGTTTCAGGAATCGGGCAACGCGAATGATATCGACCAGCTTCTGGACAAACACCAACGTTTGCTCAAACAGCTGAAGGCAATTGTGGATCTGCTGAAGCCCCAACAGCGCAAGCGCGTCCGCTATCAGAATGAGGGCGATGATCTGGACATTGATGTCGCAATCCGCGCGGCGATTGATTATCGGATTGGCTCCACACCTGACACACGTATTATGCAAAGCCATGTCAAAGACGGGCGCGATATTGCGGTGTTATTGCTGCTGGACCTTTCGGAATCGGTTAACGAAGTGCCCGCGGGTGTCGAAAGCACCATCCTGCAACTAAGTCAGGAAGCCGCCGCACTTTTGGCAACGTCCGTCGAAGCTTTGGGCGACCCCCTCGCCATTGCCGGATTTTCATCAAACACGCGACACGAGGTGTCTTATTCCCACTTCAAATCATTCAAAGAGCCCTGGGGCGACACCCCAAAATCTCGCCTCGCAGCGATGCAGGCGGGTTATTCCACACGCATGGGCGCCGCTTTGCGCCACGCGGGTAGTTATCTGGAAAACCGCGCCGAAGAAAAACGCCTGCTGCTCGTGTTAACCGATGGTCAACCGCACGACATTGACGTTACCGACCCGAAATACCTACAGGACGATACGCATTTGGCGGTTGGCGAGTTGGCAAGCAAAGGCGTGACTACGTATTGTATCAGCCTCGATCCAAATGCGGACGACTACGTTTCAAACATTTTTGGCCGCAACAATTTTACGGTGATTGATCGTGTCGAAAGCCTGCCCGAGAAGTTACCCAAACTTTTCATGTCACTGACGCGTTGAGACGTTAAAAGTTTGTGATTAGCAGTGGCCCAAGGGCTACCGCCAAGATTGCGACCACCAAAATCGCGATTGCATCCAACAACGCCCCCGCTTTCAGCATGTCTGATACTTTCAGCATGCCGCTGCCAAAAACGATGGCATTTGGCGGCGTTGCGACCGGCAGCATAAAGCCGATCGTTGCGGCCAATGCGACTGACATCACCAGAAGGCTGGGCTCAAGACCCAAGCCAACCGCGCTTGCCCCTGCAACAGGTAAAAAGATTGCGGCAACGGCGGTGTTGCTGGCCAGTTCCCCCAGAAGAACGATAACAACAAACGTGCCCAGCAAGAACAGGAACATCGGCAAGAACGCCAAAAGACTAATTGCGCCGCCGATCCAGCTAGCCAGTCCCGTATCATTGATCGCCCCCGCCAACGCCAAACCACCGCCAAACAATAACAACACATCCCAACGGATGCCCGTTGCATCGTCCCATGACAAAATCCGCGAACGGTTCGGTCGAGAGGCCGGCAGAATGAACAGTAGAAGTGCCGCGGTGATGGCAATGCCCGCATCGCTTAGCATTAGTGACGGAAAAAGGTCCGAGATCAGGCCACGAAAGACCCAGAAGAAAGCTGCAAAACCCAAGATCAACGCCACGAACAATTCGGCGCGACTAAATGGGCCGAGTTGTTGCGCCTCGCGCTCGATAAATCCGCCCTTCAGCAAATCTCGCGAAACAGAAAACCGGAACGATACTTTTGTTAACAGAATCCACGCTACAGGTATCAATACTATCACAGCAGGAACGCCGATCATCATCCAGCGCCAAAACTCGATTTCAATTCCGTATGTGGAGCTCATAAACCCAGCAAAGAGCGCGTTTGGCGGCGTACCGATCAACGTCCCCATCCCGCCAATCGTGGCTGAATAGGCGATGGCCAACATCAACGCGGTGGCAAATTTTGCGGTCTCCGGTTTCTCGGCCTCGCTTGCGCGGTGATTCACCGCAAGGATGATCGATTGCCCGATGGGCAACATCATCATCGTTGTCGCCGTATTGCTGACCCACATACTTAGAAAGGCCGTCGCAATCATCATGCTCGCGATTATGCCCGACAGGCTAGGGCTGCCCTTTCGCAGCAACCCATAGGCCACTCGCTGGCTGAGGTGTTGTTTTTCCATGGCGCGGGCCATCAGAAACCCGCCCAGAAATAAGAAGATCAGTGGGTTCGCATACGAAACCGCCGTTACATCCAGCGGCGCAATCCCGAACGCGGGAAACAACACCACCGGCAATAACGCAGTCGCCGCCAATGGGATGGCTTCGGTCATCCACCACAGGCCCATCCACAACGCAACGGCGGCGACGGCCCAGCCCTCGCGTGTCAAACCTTCTGGGATGGGTAGTAACAGCATCACAGCAACGACCATCGGCCCAATCACCAACACACTTCGCTTCAAATGCGAATCTGCCGCTGGTGTGTTATTCATCTGGGCATCTCTGGGTAATCGCGCGTGAAAACCATACGATCACCTTCGGATAGATCCGACCTGAAGCCATATCCACCAAGGTCAAATGCTTTTAAGCTTTCCGCGTCGGCAATCCGGTTCTGAACCACAAACCGCGCCATCGCACCGCGCGCACGTTTAGCAAAGAAACTGACGATTTTGCTGTCGCCTTCACGATCTTCCATGAACACTGGTGTTATCACGCGCATTTTCAGCGCAGCTTGATCGACGGCGGAAAAATACTCCACCGAGGCGCAATTCACCAACGTGTCAGATCCCGTCGCCTCCGCTTGTTCGTTCAAAGCAATCGAAAGGCGGTCGCCCCAATACTGATACAACGTCTTGCCACGCCTGGTCGCCAGACGGCTGCCCATCTCGAGGCGATAGGGCTGAATCAAATCCATAGGTCGCAGTAATCCGTAGAGGCCCGACAAAATCCGAAGGTGGTCCTGCGCGTAAGCCAACTCGTTCGGGTCCAGCGAGCCGGCCTCCAACCCCAAATACGTATCACCAGCGAAAGCCAACACAGCCGATTTTGTATCTTCTGTTATCGGGCTTCCCTCAAACGCTTTAAAGCGATCTTGGCTAAGCTTTGCCAATGGCTGGCTGATACTCATCAATTTGCGCAAGTTCGCCACGCTAAGCCGTCGCGCCGTCCGGCTAAGGCTGTATGCGTCCGTCTGGAAAGCGGGTAAAGTTGTCGCGACTTTCGTCGCGACGTCTTCAAAGTTCAGCTTCTTGGCTGGAGAAATAACCGTCAACATTTTGTGCCCCGCGTATTCATAGTGTTCGACCCTGACCTACAGGTTTGAACCGAATGTAGTGCATGCACACGCGGGGGTCCATCGTCGTAAGGCATTCAGAAACCGTTCAATAAGAACGTTGCGCCCCCCACCGCGACAACGCGCTACGATTAGTTAATGCCGCTATCAATTTGCGGGGATTTCACACAAAGCTTTCAGTTTATCTGTGCCAACCGGTTCTACCGCTTGCATTGGCACCACGGCGTAACGACTGGACAGCTCATCGCGAACGCTGGATATCTGTTCTTGCTCCGACACCGCCCGTTGCTGAAGCAACGGTTGACTGGTTTGAGCTGCCGCAAGGCTGGAATTGATAATCCAGCCCCAAGGCTCAATACCGGCACGGCGCAAATCGTTTTGGAGATGCGAAGCTTCCAGCACCGGTGTAGTTTCAGGTAGCGTAACAATCATGATCTTCGTTAGCTCGGGGTCTTGCAAGCGCATCATTGGAGTCACCAAACGCACGCCGCTGTCTTCACCCTGATGGCGCATAATGTCCTTGTGGTATGACCCGGTCGCGTCAAGCAACAACAACGTATGGCCGGTTGGTGCTGTATCCATAATAACAAAATGCTTGCTACTTTCTCGTATCACGCGGGAAAATGCCTGAAACACAGCGATCTCTTCGGTGCAAGGTGACCGCAAGTCCTCTTCCAGCATCGCACGAGCTTGATCATCTAAGTCTTTACCCTTGGTCGCCATTACCTGCGCATGGTATTTTGCAGTTTCAACTTCCGGATCAATACGGCTAACGGTCAGACCGCTTTGCTCTCCGCCGAGAGTTTCAGTGATGTGAGCCGCTGGATCGGTCGTCGTTAACAGTACTTCGTGCCCTCGTGCTGCCAGTTCCGAAGCGACCGCAGCAGCCATCGTCGTTTTGCCGACGCCGCCTTTGCC
>CALCGO010000006.1 GCA_937901055.1 uncultured Rhodobacterales bacterium | reverse complement strand
ATCTAACAAAAATACGGACCGACCTCGAAACCGTCAAGTTTGTCTGACAACGCCAATTCAGAGACCGGAACGTAAACGGGACAAGACCATATAGACCATTATATTATTTGGTACCGCTGAAACAGATCAAATATCGCCTCTGACGTAATTAAAAACGTCACTGACGTCAAACAGCGTGCCTGTAGATTTTGCTAAAGGAATTCACGCATCCTAGGCGCGCACCCGTTCTGATTTTGGATCATAAGGCGTGCGCAGATATGCGGTAGTTTTGATATGTTGGCCCGCCAGATCAATGACAAAACTGTGGCTCTCGATAAATGCCTGATCAATCTTGCGACCAACTTCGACGTCACACAATGCAACCGCAGCGCCAAGGGTATGCCCATAGCCCGCTGACCGGACCTCGCCGACTTCAGCGCCGTCGCAAAGCACGGCCTCACCGCCCCAAATCTGCGCATCGGCATCGTTCAACACCAATTGGATAATGCGGCGGTTCAGGTGATCAGGATCAGCCTTCGCAGCAAGCAACGCGTCTTTTCCGATAAACCCACCTGCTTTGTCAAAATCTACCGCGAAGCCCAGACCGGCATGTAGTGGCGTGATGTCAGGGGTCAACTCGCGGCTCCATGCGCGATAGCCTTTTTCGATCCGCAGACCGTCCAGCGCGTAGTAACCCGCGTCGCGGATACCATGATCGGCACCAACCCGCATCAGATCGTCATAAACTCCAACGCTAAATTCTGTTGGAACAATAAGCTCCCAACCCAACTCGCCCACATAGGTCATGCGGTTTGCCATCACGGTGGCATAGCCAAGGTCGATGCTTTTGCAGATGCCAAAGGGAAAGCTGTCGTTCGATAGATCGGATTTGGTCAATGCGCCCAACACGTCGCGGGATTTTGGCCCCATAAGTGCCAGAACAGACCACGCCGATGTGACATCGGTCATGAACACATAGGCACCGCGTGCAAAATTGCGCGAAATCCAGTCGGCATCGCGCACCGCCTGCGCCGAGCCAGTGATGATGAAAAACGTGTCTACCTTCGTGCGGATGACTGTCAAGTCGCTTTCAAATCCGCCGCGTTTGTTCAACAGGCCCGTGTATACAGTTTTGCCAATCGGCACGTCGATATTCGCGGCACAAATTCTGTTGAGTTCAGTGCAGGCATCGCGCCCCTGCACCAGTAACTTTGCAAAGGATGTCTGGTCGAACACGGCGACGCCTTCACGCACCGCCTTGTGTTCTTCTGCCACTGCCGCGTGCCAATTTTGACGTCCAAAGCTATATTCGGTGTCTGCCTTTGTGCCTTCGGGCGCGAACCAATTTGCCCTTTCCCAGCCCATTTTTGATCCGAATACTGACCGTTTCGCGGCCAATCGGTCATACAACGGCGAACGGCGGAACGGGCGCGCTGTGTCCAATTCCCGGTTCGGCCATGGCATTGCATAATGCAGGCCTAAGGTTTCTTTCACCCTGTCGTGCAACCACTTCGGATTGTTGTTAAAATCGGCAAAACGGCGGATGTCGACGGCAAACAGGTCTGACGTCGCCTCACCTTCCACAATCCATTCAGCGAGCGCACGCCCAGCACCACCGGCACTTGCGATGCCCATCGAATTGAAGCCAGCGCCGACAAAGAAATTTACCAGTTCTGGCGCTTCACCTAGCAAATAGTTGTTGTCAGGCGTGAAGCTTTCGGGGCCATTGTAGAATTTGCGAACACCTGCGGTTTCCATATCCGGCACACGGATCAGCGCGTTGTTCAAAAGAATTTCAAACTGGTCCCAATCGTCGGGCAACAATGAGAATTGGAATTTTTCAGGGATGCCATCCATGCCCCACGGTTTTGCCTCAGGTTCAAACCCGCCCATCACCAGCCCGCCGGTTTCTTCTTTGAAATAGATATAACCGTCTGGGTCGCGCAAAACCGGAAGGTCGAGTTTAATTCCCTTCATTGGCTCGGTCACTATATACATATGCTCGGCGGAATGAAGCGGGACATTCACACCGCACATCTTGCCAATCTCGCGGGCCCATTGACCTGCACAATTGACAACGACTTGAGCTTCAATTGTGCCGTGATCCGTTACAACCCCTGTTACAGCGCCATCCTTTGTGGTGATATCGGTGACTTTCACGCCCTCAATAACCCGCGCACCGCCATTGCGTGCACCCCTTGCCAAAGACTGTGTCAGATCGGTCGGGTTGGCCTTACCGTCTCCGGGCATCCAAATCCCGCCTTTCAGATCACCAGTTTGCATCACTGGCCATTTATCGCCTGCCTCTTGTGGGGTCAGAACATCCACCTCGACGCCCTGGGCACGGGCGGCAGCGGCTGTGCGCATCAGCATTGTCATTCTGTCATCAGTGCGTGCGACAGTGACGGACCCGCACTGCATCCAACCTGTCGCCAACCCTGTTTCAGCCTCAAGATCCGCATAAAGCTGTGTTGAATAGCGGATCAGATTGGTCATGGCTGGCTGGCTTCGTAATTGCCCAACAAGACCCGCCGCATGCCATGTTGTACCGCAGCTCAACTGTCCTTGTTCCAGCAACACAACATCCGTATGCCCCATCTTTGTGAGGTGATACGCCACCGAACAGCCGACAATACCGCCACCGATGATGACGTATTGCGCACGTTGGGGAAAAGATTTTGACATTGCACGACTCCAAAAGGCTATGAACTGACAAAATATTTCAATACTTTGCAAAATTATGCAATGATTGAAATATCAGTCGGTAATCTGAAAGATCATTCCGTTTTGCGTGATCGCGCTGAGAACCTCGGGATCTGGGCGTTGATCCATCATAATGCATGTGCCCTTGGGCGGCGTTGGCATCGCCATTTGCCCTACAACGCCAAATTTTGCATGATCCGCGATCACAAATCGCGTGCCCCCATTCAAAAGCATCTGTGTCCGAAAGCTGACCGCCTCTTTGCTAAAATCCGTTAACAGCGTTCTTGCAGACAACCCGCCTGCGCTTACCACTGCAAAATCAACGTGATATTGGCTGATCTGTACGGTTGTTTCGATGCCGATCGTCGCCATTTCTTGGGTGTCGACTTTGCCACCCAACATAATCAATTCACGACAGTTTAGTGCAATCTGTTGGGCAATCGCAAAGTCATTTGTATAGACCATCAGGTCCATGCGAGCGTGCAGCGCCTGCGCCAAAGCAAAGGTGGATGACCCGTTATCAAGAAACAACGAAGATCCATCTGGAATTTGGGCCGCCAAGGCAAGCGCAATCCGGGTCTTGCCGCTGGCGTTTAACTGGGTCCGGCTTGCCATCGGGATTTCTTGGGCTCTAATTTGTGTCGCGCCACCCCTGATCTGTCGCAGTTTGACGCGTTCGGCCAGTTACTCGATATCCTTGCGTACAGTTTCGCGTGTGACGCCAAGGTGTTCTGTCAAGGCACGCGTCGACACAGTTGTTTTGCGTTGGATTTGGCCAGAATGATTGCGTGCCGCTCAGATGCTAACATTATTTGCCCTTTTCATGCGCTTGCGTTGTTCAAGTGTCTTGCATTTGAACATATTAGCCAACCTCCCGCACGGATCGCATGAACGTACGTATCATTGGCAAATCACGGCGCATTTTTAGGATAACAAGGGTTTCGACCATTTCCAATTCAATGCCGGTAATCTTAATAGGCTGCAAGCGTTCATCGTGATTATGTTCCGCTTGCGAGACAAAGCCGATACCCGCCCCCGATGCCACGATTTCGCGCATCGCTTCGCGACCATCCACTTCGATGATTGGTTTCATCGGGACCTTCATTGCCTGCGCTGCCTCCTCAATATTTGAGCGCGTCCGAGATCCCGTTTCGCGCAAAACCAAGGGCCATTTGGACAGATCTTTAAAGGCGATCTCGGTGCGGCCGTTCGGGAGATAGTTCTTGGCAGAAATGGCAATAATCGGGGCCCGCCCAATATCAAATGCAGTGAAGTCAGACGCCGGCTGCATATTACCAACGACACCGATTTCGGCATCATAATTGCGCAAACGGGCCAGCACTTCTTTGGTATTGCCGGTTTTGATCGACACAAAAACCTTGGGATTGTTCTGACGAAAATGGCTGATCGCATCGGTCACATGCAATGCTGAATCAGCCACGATGCGCAGCGACCCGGTTACGGTAGCACTTGAATGATCAAGGTATTCGCCAATGCTATCTTCAATCTCGAAGAATTGTTTAGTCATCCTAAACAGGCCCGCGCCAGCTTCTGTCAAATAAACGTTTCGTTTCTCGCGCTTAAACAAAAGCGTGTCATGGGCCTGCTCTAACCGTTTGACCTGATCAGAAAGCGCTGGCTGAGTTTGGTTCAATCTATCTGCCGCACGCGAAAACCCACCGTAAAGGGCAACGCTATGAAAGGCACGAAGTTGCGTATATCTCATGTCGGAAAGCCATCACAAAGATTTATATTTAAGGTATAACTATAATACTCTGTCTGGACCTAACACTCAAGCTGTAAGAGATCGACCAATTGCGCGTGCAGCTCTGGCGTCGCGGCACTGATGATCGGACCTTCGTAGGTCAGATCAGGTTTTTGCCCTGTCCATGTTGTCATGATCCCCCCTGCCCCTTCGACGACCGGACCAAGTGCAAGAAAATCATAAGGCTTCAGATCATAGTCGACCACAGCATCGACATGCCCTGCCGCAAGAAGCGCGTGTGGATAGCAATCATATGCAAACCGCCGCGTTTGTCCGCTTTGCATTAGCTTTGCAAAAACGGTCGGATGCGCATCATAGATTTTCTCGCCCTCGTTCACATAGAGAATGGCGTCGGCAAGGTTCGTCTGTGTAGATACGTGGATTTCAGCGCCATTGCATGTTGCCGCTGCTCCCTTAATCCCGCAGTAAATCTCACCCAATACCGGCATACCAATAATGCCAAGTTTCGGGTCGCCCGCCTCAAGATATCCGAGCAGAAATCCAAAAAGTGGGTGGCCAGACAAAAAAGACCGCGTTCCGTCAATTGGATCGATAACCCACAAATTATCCTGACCTGATCCATCAATTCCGTATTCTTCGCCCAGAATGCTGTGATCAGGATATTTTTCCAAGATCGCCGCGCGTATCTGTTTTTCGATGCTCTGATCTGCAAAGGTCACTGGGCTTTGATCTTGCTTGAACGAAATCTCGATGGGTTTACAAAAAAAACCTTTGGCCAGTTCAGCTGCGAGTTCAGCGAAATGATGGCCGTCTTCAAACAATGTTGCGGCGTCCATGAATATCCCGTCCTTTTGGTCTGTCCCTTGGCCAACTGATGCAAGCGAGCGTCAGCCAAGTCGATATGCGTTCAAGGGTCAAATAGGCGCAAAACATCTTGTGCGCCAAACGTTGTGTGTGTCTTCTTTTGTTTATATATGTCTTTTTGTATGATTCAAAGCCATGCTTTTGCTTTTGTGCCATGCACAGACGTCAACGCAGATCATGCGGACGACACGGTTTTTGCCCCGCGAAATCCGACTATTTCAGCGCATTCAATCCATCAAAAAAATCTATCGAAAGATAAGCATTGTGGATTTTACATATGAACCGTGCTGGTCCAAATTCAAGTCAAATATCCCCAGCGGCGGAGCAGTCAGATGAAAAATTCTCCCATCCCGAAACCAAAGCTAGGCGAACCCTACCTTTTGACGCCGGGGCCGCTTACGACATCATACGAAGTGAAAGAAGCCATGTTGCGAGATTGGGGCAGCTGGGATGATGACTTTCGCGCAATGACCCGGGATATGCGATCTCGATTGCTCGACCTGATTGGGCCCGGTTCTGACGCGTATGATTGCGTGCCAATTCAGGGTTCAGGGTCCTATTGTGTCGAAGCAATGTTAGGGTCGTTTGTGCCCAAAGACGGCAAAGTACTGGTATTGGCCAATGGGGCCTACGGCTTGCGGGCTGCGGCAACTTTGAAATGTATTGGGCGAAACTATCATCTGTTGGACAAGGGCGACTACCTGCCGCCACGCGGTGATGAAGTTATGGAAATCCTAAGCCAAGACGCGGCAATCAGCCATGTCCTGATCATCCACTGTGAAACAAGTTCGGGTATCCTGAACCCTGTCCAAGAACTGGCCGATGCCGCCCACGCAGCAGGACGCAAGGTTTTGATCGACAGCATGTCAGCCTTTGGCGCCATCCCGCTCGAGGCAGAGACCGTAAAGTATGCAGCGATGGTGTCTTCGGCAAACAAATGCATCGAAGGCGTTCCAGGCTTTGGTTTTGTGATCGCCCGCACGGATGAACTTGTCGCGGCTAAGGGCAACAGCCATTCCCTATCACTTGACGTCGAGGCCCAATGGTCAGCGATGGAAAAAACCGGCCAATGGAGATTTACGCCGCCAACCCATGTGGTGGCCGCCTTTATCGAGGCGCTTAAGGGGCACAAAGCAGAAGGCGGTGTTGCGGGTCGCGGTGGACGCTATCACCGCAACCGCGATACAATGGTGTCCGGCATGCGCGCGCTTGGGTTTGAAACCCTGCTAGATGATCGTTGGCAGTCTCCGATCATCGTTACCTTCTTCTGCCCTGCTGATCCGAAGTTCTCGTTTAAGGTTTTCTACGAGGCGATGAAAGAAATGGGGTTTATCATCTACCCCGGCAAAATAACCGTGGTTGATAGTTTCCGTGTCGGCTGCATTGGCCAGATGGACGATCACGTTATGCATAAGGTCGTCAAAGCGGCCGGTGATGCATTGGCTCATATGGGTGTTCTATCTGCGGTGCCACCCGCCGCGGCACTTGAAGAACGCAAAATACTTACTGCTTAAGCAATAAAGGAACGAAAATGACCATCTCTTCTCCCGTTGTCGCGAATGATCGCACATATCCTGTCCCCAAAACCTGCGCGATTGCTATCTGCCTTGATGGGTGCGAGCCGGAGTATCTGACCAAGGCGATTGCCGATGGGTTAATGCCAACGCTGAAACGTATGCGCGAAACTGGCACAGACCGTTTGGCGCATTCGGTCATTCCATCTTTCACCAACCCCAACAATCTGTCCATCGCGACAGGACGCCCGCCGATCGTGCACGGCATCTGCGGCAACTACTTGTATGAACCGGGCACTGGTGAAGAAGTCATGATGAACGACGTGCGGTTCTTGCGGGCCCCCACTGTTTTCTCAAAGTTCTATGAGGCTGGGGCACGGGTCGCGATTGTCACTGCCAAGGACAAATTGCGTGCCTTGTTGGGTGCGGGTCTGAAATTTGACGAAGACCGCGCTGTTTGCTTTTCAGCTGAAAAATCAGGCACATCCACCAAAGACATTCACGGACAAGACGCAGCGAGCAAATGGCTGGGAATGGCTCAACCAGAGGTCTACTCGGCTGAGCTGTCAGAATTTGTCTTCGCCGCTGGTGTGAAGCTGCTCAAGGAGTGGAGCCCAGACGTCATGTACCTGACCACGACCGACTATGTGCAGCACAAATATGCCCCTGACGACGCGCAAGCCAAATCGTTTTACGAAATGTTCGACAAATACCTGACTGAGTTGGACGCGATGGGTGCAGCAATCGTTGTGACGGCGGATCACGGCATGAAGCCAAAGCACGACGCAAATGGCGACCCTGCCGTCATCTATGTTCAAGACCTCTTGGACGAATGGCTTGGTGAAGCTGCTGCGCGTGTTATTTTGCCGATCACCGACCCTTATGTCGTGCACCACGGTGCGCTTGGCGGGTTCGGCACTGCTTACCTGCCCGAAGGCACAGATCGTGGCGATATTATCGCGCGACTGGCCGCCCGCGAAGAACTCCTCGAGGTTGTCACCAAGGAAGAGGCGGTCGAGCGTTTTGAACTTCCTGCGGATCGTATTGGCGATATTGTCATGATCTCGACGGAAAATATGACCATCGGCACATCTGAAAGCCGTCATGATTTGGCCGCGCTCAATGAACCCCTGCGCAGCCACGGTGGCCTGACAGAACAAGTGGTGCCTTTCATCGTAAACCGCGTAATTGATTTGCCAAGCAAACCCGTCCTGCGAAACTTCGATGCGCTCTTTTATGCAATAACCGCTGCGGCGCTTTAAAACGAAAGACCCCTAAATGACAAAGATTGAAATTCGTAACGAAGGCATGCGTATCGGCGGTAAGGTTGTGTTTACCGACGACGTCATCGAGGTGCTTTATCCCTACACTGACGAAGTTGTGGGCACTGTTCCTGCGGGCACAGCGGAACACGCGCGCAAGGCGTTCGAGATTGCTGCAAATTACAAGTCAAAGCTGACCCGCTATGAGCGGAGCGAGATCTTGAAAAAAGCAGGCCGACTTATCGGAGAGAAGCGTAAAGACCTCGCCAAATGGCTGACGCTTGAGCTGGGGATTTGTCACCAGCATGCAATCTACGAGACCAAGCGAGCGCAAGATGTTTATGACTTTGCAGCGGCGCAGGTTTTAAACGATGACGGCGAAATCTTTTCGTGCGATTTGACCCATAACGGCAAAGCCCGCAAGATTTTCACCAAGCGCGAGCCGGTAAAGGCCATCTCGGCGATCACGCCGTTCAATCACCCGCTGAACATGGTCAGCCACAAAATTGCGCCCTCGATTGCCACCAACAATTGCATGGTCTGCAAGCCAACCGAACTCACGCCGCTGACGTGCCTTGCGCTAGCAGATATTCTTTACGAAGCCGGCCTTCCCCCTGAGATGTTTCAGGTTGTCACAGGCCTGCCGCAGGATATCGGCGACGAGATGATCACAAACGAAAACATCGACATCATCACTTTCACCGGTGGTGTTCCTGTCGGCAAGATTATCGCTGACAAGGCTGGTTATAAACGTCAGGCGCTTGAACTGGGTGGAAATGATCCGCTGATCATTTGTAACGATCTGTCTGATGCCGATCTGGAAAAAGCAGCGACCATCGCGGTCGCAGGTGCGACTGGTAACTCCGGTCAGCGCTGCACCGCGATCAAACGCATTTTGGTGCAAGAAAGCGTTGCCGATAGATTCGTACCGCTGGTTCTGGAAAAAGCCAAGAAGATCAAGTTTGGTGACCCGCAAGACCCTGCAACCGAACTTGGCTGCGTGATCCACTCAAAGGCGGCCGAACTGTTCGAGAACCGCGTGCTGGATGCGGAAAAGCAAGGTGCAAAAATTTTGTATCACCCTGGTCGTCAGGGCGCGTTGTTGCCGCCTATTGTGATCGATTATGTCCCACATGAGTGTGAACTGGTGATGGAAGAGACCTTTGGTCCGATCATCCCAATCGTGCGTGTGCCCGACAATGATGAGGAGGTCATGGCAATCTCCAACTCGACCGAGTTTGGCCTGTCATCGGGTGTTTGTACCAACGATCTGCACCGTGCGATTTCTTATATTAACGGTCTGGACGTCGGCACTTGTAACATCTGGGAACAACCCGGCTACCGCATTGAAACGTCCCCCTTTGGTGGGATCAAAGACAGCGGCAATGGTGTAAAAGAAGGCGTAACAGAAGCGATGAAATTCTTCACGAATGTCAAAACGTATTCACTGCCTTGGGTCGAATAGACCTAGATTTACCCTGACTGGCGGAGCTCTGGGGCTCCGCCATTTTTGCGGATCTGACCAACTTTTGTAAAACAGGAAACAGCTCAATGAGCACCGGACTCATTTCCATCGTCCTGTTTGCAGCCCTTCTGCATGCGACGTGGAACGCGCTGGTCAAAGGATCGCGCGACCGTGCTGCCGCACTTGCATACATCTCGATGGGGCATGTCATCCCCGGCGCGATCCTTGTTATGTTCTTGCCGATGGTGGCACCAGAGGCGTGGCCGTTTATAATTGCATCAACCGTCATCCACTGGGGCTACTACTACGCCTTGAATGTGTCTTATCGACTGGGTGATCTTTCGTTGATCTACCCTATCGCACGTGGACTTGCGCCGGTTCTTATTGCTTTGGGGGCGCAGTATTGGGCCGCTGAAATACTGCCGGTGCAGGCGTGGGTTGGTATCATCGTCGTCTCGTTTGGCATCTTGATCCTTGCGCTTAAGCAAACAAACACGTCTTCGCGCCCCATTGTCGCCGCAGTCATCACCTCGATGTTCATCGCGGCCTATTCGATCGTCGACGGGATCGGGATTCGGGTTTCGGGCAGCCCCGTTTCTTATATCGGCTGGCTGTTTGTCGCCGAAATTTTTGTGCCGCTTTTCGTCTTAGCTCGATTTCCCAAACGGCTGATCCATTTTGGGACGCGCACATCTCTGCTGGCTCTTGCAGGCGGCATCATGTCCGGACTTGCGTATGGGCTGGTTCTTTATGCAAAAACACTGGTGCCCCTCGGCGTCGTGTCAGCGTTGCGCGAAACCTCTGTCATATTTGCGGCTTTGATCGGGGTCTTCGTGATGGGGGAACGCCCGATCAAAAGGCGTATCCTCGCCGCAACAGTCGTTGCGGTTGGCGTCGTCATTCTTTTGAAATAGTCTGTTAGCCCACAAAAACACATATTTTCGCACGAATCCTCTGGACAATTTGGCCTGAACCCGTCAATTGGAAGAGAGGATTGCTCATGCCCCACACTGAAAATCATGCGACACATAGAGAAGTTGAACTTCTTGAAACTCTCAGAGCTCAGGGGGGGTCTGCACGCACATCCCATCTTGCAGATGTCCTAAGCGTCAGCGAAGAAACCATACGCAGAACGGTTAAGGTACTGGCGAAAACCGGAATGGTTCAGCGCGTGCATGGTGGTGTCTATCTGTCTAACACAGAAGCGCTTGATCCGGTCGGGTCTCGGCTAAAAATACGGACAAAAGCCAAGGGGCAAATTGCAGCGGTAGCGGCCAGTATGATACCAAGCGGGTCTTGTGTGTTTCTAGACGTCGGAAGCACGACGGCACATGTGGCGACCGGCTTAAGATCACACCGTGACCTCAAGGTTGTCACGAACGGAATTCACGCTGCACAAGCCTTGGTGGACAACAATGACAATCAGGTCTTCTTGGCTGGTGGCGCATTGTATCATGTCGAAGACGGGACCTTCGGACCTGAAACCATAGAATTTGTTGAAAGATTCAATATCGACGTCGCGGTCATCAGCATTGATGGCTTTGACTGTGAAACCGGGTTCCTATTGTCGAGCGCTGCAGAAGCGGCTTTGGCGCGGGCTGTGACACAACGTGCAAGGCGCGTTCTTGTTGTGACAGATGTCACCAAATTCGGGCAATCCGCACCTTTGATTGCCTGCAAACCAAGAGATGTCACCGCGGTTCTTATCGATAAACTGCCGGATCGCATTTTCCACCAAAAGCTTATCGAATGGGAAATAGAAGTCGTCGTCGTTCCGGACTCGAAAACCGGAAAAACACGATGATAATCGTCTCGTTTTTGTTGGAACTTTTTGGCGCGACCATGCTGCTTTTGTTTGCTGTCCGCATAGTTCGCACCGGCATTGAGCGCACCTTTGGTGCGTCTTTTCAACGGCAAGTGACCCGTCACAAACATCCCGTCGGTTTGGCGATCATTGGCGTTTTCCTCGCGATTGTTTTGCAAAGTTCGGCCGCGGTAACCCTTCTGGTGGCAGGCTTTGCGGGGTCGGGCGCACTTGCGTTTGTGCAGTCAATGGCAGTTGTGCTTGGCGGCGATTTGGGATCCGCGCTTTTGATCCAGATCCTGTCCTTGAAGCTCAGCTGGCTCGCACCAGCGCTTCTGACTGTTGGGGGTATCTTATTCCTCAAGACCGAAAAGAAACGATTAAAACAGGCTGGCCGCATCATTTTAGGCATCGCTTTGATCCTGATTTCACTGGGCTTTCTACGTGACGCGATCGAACCGATCCGCGAAAGTTCCTTGTTGCCGGCAATCGCGGGCTATCTTGAACGCGATTTTCTGACCGCTTTTATTGTTGGGGCTGGACTGGCGTTTGTGATGCACTCCTCGGTGGCGACGATTTTGATGGTTGTTGCAATCGTCAGTGTCGGCGCCCTGCCCTTTGCGGTCGGTGTGTCCATTTTGCTGGGTGCGAACATGGGCTCCGCTTTGATACCGATTTGGCTGTCGCGGGGGATGGAACCACGCGCGCAACGCATCCCGCTTGCGAATTTGATCATCCGTGGGGCCGCGGCTGTGGCGGCGTTGCTTGTCATCAACCTGACAGCGATTACCGTCATTCCGCCGTCTTGGAACGATGGCCAAAGCCTTATCCTGTTACACATTGGTTTTAACAGCTTGCTGATTTTGTTACTTCCGTTTCTTTCGTTATTGGAACGTCCTGTATCGATGATGGTCCCGACCCCGAAAGACGAGATCAAAACTGTCCCGATTCAAAATCGAACGCTTCTGAATGACGTAGGACAGACGAACCCAACACTTGCGCTTGCATCATTGCGCCACGAAGTGCTGCGCATGGCCGGTCTGGTCGGTGACATGCTGTCCCCTGTTATGGGGCTGTATGATACGTTTGATACCGCGCTGCTGTCTCACATCCAGTCGCAGGATCTTATCGTAAATAAAGCTTTGGATATGGTGCGGAAATATGCATCCAACATGCCACACCAAGATATGAGCAAAGATCAACTTAAAGAGATGCGCGAGCTGATGGATTACGCCATCGCCCTAGAGGCCGCGGGCGACATCATTGTGAAACGGCTGTTGCCGCTGACAAAGGAAAAATCTCAAAAGGGCATAAAGCTAAGTAAGGTCGGGTTTGCCGAACTGCTGGCGATAAATGATCAGGTTGAGGTTAATCTTAAGACGGCGACCAATGTGCTTATTTCGTCTGACGTCATGGCGGCCCGCCTTCTGTTAGAGGAAAAGGCTGAAATGGCCCGTATGGAGCGTTCTAGCCGCAAAAAGCACCTGCGCCGATTATCAGATGGCGATATGGACAGCGCCAAGTCCAGCGACATCCATTTGGAAACGGCCTATACGCTCAAGGAATTCAACTCTTGGATCATCAGCGTGGCCCACCCGATCTTGGCCCGCGAAGGGCAGCTTTTGTCAACACGGCTTGTTGACTAAACACCAACCTTACGGCCTGACCAGACGATCAAAGCGCGGCAGTTTCGAACAGTTCTTTCCAGCGGTGGCACGATACCGCATGTCCCTCATCACAGGTTTCCAATGTGGGAACTTCGCTTTTGCAAATATCGGCCACATGTGGGCAGCGCGTGTGGAACGTACAGCCCGACGGTTGATTGGTCGGAGACGGGATTTCGCCTACCAGACGCTGGGCGGAATCCTCTGCATCTGGATCCAGCGACGGGATCGCCGAAAACAACGCTTTGGTATAAGGATGGCGCGTGCTGTTGAACAAATCCTTTGTCGGAGCACTTTCGACAATGCGCCCCAGATACATCACGGCGACATGGTCACAGGTATGGGCCACGACAGACAAATCATGGCTGATGAACAAGAACGTTAACCCCATGTCGATCTGAATGGACTTCAGCAGGTTCAGAACATCCGCTTGAATAGACACATCCAAAGCCGCGACGCTTTCGTCGGCGACAATGAACTGCGGCTTTGACACCAAAGCCCGCGCAATGGAAATTCGCTGCCGCTGTCCGCCCGAAAAAGCATGCGGAAAACGGCGCAAGTGTTCCAGATTCAAACGACATTTCGCGGCGATTTCACGCACGACCTTGTCGGTTTCTTCGCGCCCAGACGTCAGGCCCATCA
>CALCGO010000005.1 GCA_937901055.1 uncultured Rhodobacterales bacterium | reverse complement strand
AAGCGCTAGTCGGTGGGGACAACCTATCCGACGATCTCGCAATTCGTTTGCTAATGAATTTCGACACTGTCGTGAATACCTATGGCTCAACCGAAGCAAATCTGGTTCTAGAGAATGCCAAATCGTTATCCCCTGATGGCAATATCTCGACCACCACGGTCCGGCACGATTCCGAAGTCCAAATCGCGAACGAAGAGGGGCGCGAATTGCCTGACGGGCAGGAAGGTGTCGTTCGTATTAGGAACGGTTATTTGGCACCCGGATACCTGAATAACTCGGAGGCCGAGGCTGTCACTTTTCGTAACGGTTGGTTCTACCCCGGTGATCGAGGATGTTGGTCTCTGGATGGGAATTTCATTGTGACAGGACGCGTTAATGATTTATTTAACATAGGTGGCACAAAAGTTAATGCTGTACTGTTGGATTATACACTGATGTCGGTTGACGGGATTCGCGATGCAATTTGTTTTATGGTGCCAGGTGAAAATGAAGGTGAACAATTAGTCGCTTTTGTTGAATTAGAAGAGAAGAACGACAAGCAAGATATTGTTGATGCTGCAAAGCTAAAGATATTGAGTACCATCGGACCAGACGTTGTTCCACAAAAATTTCTTTACACAGAAAAGGTTCCACGAACCGAAAACGGCAAGCCGAATAGGCTTGCGTGTGTTAAAATGGCGCTCGAAGCGCGAGAGGCAAAATATTCTAAATCGATGTAGTTATCTCGAGCCCCTGACTTTGATTCGGTTATTGGTTTAACTTCTTAATATCGGTTGGAAGTTTTCTTTCGGGAAATTCATTCTGAAAAATGTACACAATAATATTTGTGTACATATATTTGTGTACATATAGTTGAATCCATGACACTCTCTGATCAGAGTGAAATACTGTAGAAATCGAAATGTAGTAAGTTGAAGGAAATTCAAGTTATGAAACAAGTAAATAATACCATTAAGTTTGTTGCAGCCGGGACAGCGGCGAGTCTTTGTGCCGCCACGGGTGCTGTCGCTGAGGACATTGACGTAAGCGGTGCTTATGTTGGTGTTGGAGTTTCGTCTTTTAGCGGTGTTCTTGGAGAATACGCTTATGGTGTTACTGGACCTGCCAGTTTTACCGGTTTTGCTGGATACAACTTTGTAAACGGTGACATGGTCTATGGCGCTGAAGTCGGCATGTCGTCAGACACCATTTATGAAAGTTATGGTGGGCCATATGGCTTAACGGGGTTGTTAGACGTCAAAGCACGCCTGGGCAAGACCTTTGGAAGCACTTTCCTATATGGTACTCTAGGATATACACAAACTGATTATGCCTACTATTACGACGTTGAAGGGACCGGTACTGGATGGTCTATTGGTGGCGGATTTGAGACAGAGATGACCGATAGCATGTTTATCGGTGTCGATGTTACGAGTCGAACGTTTACCGACGACACAAGTTCCGATGACAAAATTATGGAATCTCCAATTACGTCGATCGAGATTCGGACTGGATTTCGCTTCTAGAGAACACGTGTTAACTTTGTAAGATTAGAAAATGGCCATCTTCAATGTGATGGCCATTTTAGTTTTTAAGTCATTTTTTCTTAACTTTGATTTTATAGGTTAGCTAATGAGCGCTTCAATCTCTGAATATCAACTTTTCCGCTGAGTGTGATTGGCATCTTAGAAATTCGTTTCGATTGTACGGTGCCAATATTTGAAAATGCCCCCCTCAACACCGAGATTATTGCGCTTTCGGCTATCTCCGTTGGCGCGGCATAGCAAACGAATAACTGCTCCATACCTTCGGCATCTAAGATAGCGAGGGGTTCAAAATCGGATTTGATGAAAGAGTGGTCAAGAACGCGCCGAATGAGATCAAGCGAATATTTTGCGCCGTTCACGTTTATAACATTTTTGATACGGCCAAGAAAATATAAAGAATCTCCCTCGCGGCGAAGCACGTCACCCGGGACAAAGTAATCTCCAACAAACCCCGTCTTTTTTTCTTCTGCGGTCTCTTTCAAATATCGTTTCCCGGATGAGGCGGATAATTTGAACCCCGCGAGACCTTCGGTGGCATCAGTTTGCAGCTCCAAAGCGTCATTGAAAAACACGAGTTCAACGTCATTTCTATAAAGGTCACCAAGATACCCGTCGTGATCGTTAGAGTTGCTGGAATATACAGCTTGGCAAAGGGCACCGGTTTCGGTGGCGCCATAGGCAAAGATGATTTTGGCTGTACTCATCTCTGAAAGGCGCTCCATCAATCCTGGCGGTGCGTACGCTCCAGCAACTAAAACTCCTTGCAGGGACCTCAGGAATTGCTGTGGGTTAACTAATTTCAATGTGTCGCTGATAAGCGCAGGCGTAGTCGCCAAGTGCGTCACATTATGCAGATCTATATATTGCAATAAACTGCTACTGTGGTCGGCTAGGGAAATAACACTGCCTCCACCCAACAATACAGGCAAGTTTGTATTCATCGCCCAACTGGTGTTGACACCTGACGATGTCAAAAACCGCATTTTAGCAAACTCTTCAGCACTGTAATGTGCCATCGCACGCATATCGTGAAGTCTTGCTAGTTCAGAAGAGAGTATGAACTTAGGCGTTCCGGTAGTTCCAGAAGACTGGATTACAAAATTACCGCCTGCGCCAGTTATTTTGGAATAATCGAAAGCTGGAACTGTCCCCAAAGACGTGAACCAATTCTGCTCTATGACTATTTGTTTATCTGCGGGCAGCAAATCGCTTTCTTCCGTGACAACGGCTCGATCGAAATCGATTCCACTTTCGAGAACGCGACGAATATTGGCGAAAATAACCGTCCATGATCGCAAACTGAGAAGCAGGGCAAAGGCAATGCTGAATTCTCCGCGAATACTGGATAGCACGATAGTCTGACCGTCTCGTACGCCTCTTGCACTTAGTTGCATATCCAGTGTTTGAACTAGTGCGAGTAAATCGTCGTAGCACAGTTGGCTCTTTTCGGTAATCAGTGCAATTTTCTTAGGGTTTTTTGCTGCGACTCGAGCAAATTCTTCTATCAATCGGGTTTGCATTTAACAATTTCCAAGTTGTGTATCGAATGTAATTGGTCCGAATTTATCATAAAAGTGGTGTTGACAGTATTGCAACACTTGGTCCAGTTCTAATATTATTTCGTGTTTCGCCTGCGGCTCATCAGTACTGCGGCTTTCGAAATCGGACAGCTATCGCCAAACGCACACTGTGAACCTCTAGTGTCGGTGTGTTTTCTGCATGGTGCAATGATAATCACCATGGATTGTTTTATTAAATCAGAATCTACCACAATTTGGTAGCACGTCGAAAATATAAATCTACAAGTTTCCTGTTGCTTCATCCCAATGCAGCACGAAGTTGGTGCTCGCCAACATCTACATAACGCTGAGTGGTGGCAATGTTTTTGTGGCCTGCCAGTTCTTTCATCACAAACGGGCTGATGCCGCGTTCAGCGAGGCGCGTTAAAAACGTGCGCCGTCCACTATGCGAACTTGCGCCAAAAACATTTGCGTCAGCATAAATGCCCTTCAGCAACAAAACGATACCATGTGCAGTGAAAGAACGGCTGGTCTTTTGAGAGTTAAGTAATGCCCCTACAGCAGTCTTAGAGCTTGTCGCAATATATTGGGCAATTTCTTTTTGCAGACGTTTACTGACGTATACAGTGCGCGGCTTGATGCGGCCAAAGGGAAGTTGACGCAGGAAAGTGTTACCCAAATCTTTGACGAGCTATATTCGGTGTATGAATAATGACAGAAGGTAATGTCACCAAGGAAACTCTCGGTGAATTAAACGGGCTTGTGACCAAGGAACTCATTCGACGCATCAATGATGGTGAAGCTAATTCGTCTGACTTGAATGCAGCGATCAAGCTGCTAACACACAACCGCGTTGAAGCAGATGACCTAGAAAAACTTCAACAGGAACGCGAGTTTCTATCTGATTTGGAGTTTCCATTTTAAGTTAGCCGTATAATCAAAGGGGGTGCCAACCTATTGGCGCTCCCTATAAAATAGATTCAGATCGAATGACTATCATCGGCAACATCGTATTTGAAACTTAACTGCATCATTAAGATTAATAGAGTCGAATAAAGTATTGCTATAGAAGCAAATAATTTTGCAAATAATCCTAGCAGTGTGTCGGGAAGTAGAGACCACGATGCAAATCCAAGATAGATCAGTGGAAACAAAATTGGGATCAATAAAAGCAAGGTCATTAGAACACTAAGTAAACTTCCCAAGAATTGTTCTGGACATTTCTTCGTAATATGAACATCAGTATAGAGATGAAAATTCTTCCTAAAAAGTTTTAGGATTAGCAGTTCTTTGTGATGTATAGCTTTGATTATGTCGGGATCAACTGAAGCGGTCCTACTTTTCCGAACAGGTTTACGGCTAAGTT
>CALCGO010000004.1 GCA_937901055.1 uncultured Rhodobacterales bacterium | reverse complement strand
CAGTGGCCCAGTTTTACGCCGCGACATGGACCCTTTTTACTCTGCGATTGACAGTCCGGTTTTATCCGCGCGGTGGCTGGTCTAACGCACAAACTTTGACAGCCTCGCAGGACACCCGCGATCTTCTCGCTGCATATTCTGCCCTTTGGTTACGTATGCTAAACACTCGCCCGCGTATACTCGGCTCTGTCAGTGTACAGCTTGGAGATTTGCAGCCGCTTTCAGAGAGATCGGGTGAATTGTTTTTGCCCCTGCAACCAGCAAAAAGAAGCCGGAATGAAAAGCTGGCCGCAGCGGTGGACGGCCTTAACCATCGCTACAAGTCTCGGGTTGTGCAATATGGAAACCACCAGACTCATCCGGGGTTTTTCGAAAAGGGGTGATCAGATTTTAGCCCTTCACCGCTTTGCACAATCAGCATTTTATCGGCATCATATGGTTGCAGGAGTGATTTTGCATCTTCCTCACTGCCAGAAAGCCATTGTTCATAATCACCACCCGAAAGGATAACCGGCATACGGGTTGGGTGAATCTGGCGCACCAACTCGTTCGGTGTTGTCGTAATAGTCGTGTACGTGTCGATCTCGACCAGCTCACCCCGATATAGCCCTCGGAATCGACGCCACATGCCAGCAAATGCAAAAAGGATCCGCTCACTTTCTCCCTTGATTCCGAACCAGTAATACGTGGCTGGGTTTAGCCCTTTCGCTTCACAAAAACTGCTCGCAGGAACAAGGCATCGTCTCTGCGTAAAACTACTCCGCCAAAAAGGTGACACCAGGATTTTATCGTTCCGTGCATTGTTGACCGCCTTTGGCATTATTGGCTTGTCCGTTTTCTTTGAGACCTGTGGCATCAAAAAACCCCAATGCGCTGTCAGAAGTTCGCGTATTCCCGATTCCTGTTTGCGAACGATCGGCGCAAAGTAGCGCGGGAAAATGGCGGGTAAGGGTTCAGCATTACCAAGCCGGGTGTTAGCAGCCTCGATGCCAAACGCTTCTTGCATTTCGTCAATAGTATTTAGGAGAGAATATAAATTGCACATCTTCCGGTTATAGCCGGAGTTCTCAATACAATGTTGATTATTCTGTTCCTCGAGCAGATTGCCTTCATTACGCGAAACTAAGTAATTCCGCCAGCGAGGAATGCGAGAATTGCGGAGGAACCTCGAATAGAGGTATCCCGGCTGATTTCAGAGCGCGCCGTTTTGTTCTATCTCGTTTATCGGCGTCCAAACGATCAAGAAAAGAGTTACCGTAATGACCCTTCCCTTGATACTCGATAACGGCAAGAACATTGAACGACCCGTCTACAACCACGAAATCCGCACGTTTAGCATTGATTTTTCTGAACTTGGCAATGCTTTTTGATTTCAAAAACTCTCCGTAAGATACTTGGCACATAAGCCGGGCATCTGGCCCAAAAACGCTGGCGATGTGACGGTGTAAATATCCAAACAGTTTGTATTCGCTATAATTAAGTAGGGGGCGAGCTATGAAGCTGCCCCCAAAAATCATGTTCCCAACGCTGAATCTTGCAAAAACAACTACGGCCAGAAATAGAATGGCAATACCAACAGCCCACAAAATGGTTGGACTAACTGCATTAGGGTCAAACGCTGGCAGCATCATCAATTAACGACCTGTTTGGCAAAACTAAAGGCGATCAGATTACCGGCAGATTATTTTGATCGGTGTAGAGCCAATCTTGGCGCCATCACGTTTGAACAACACCGGCGACCAATTTGTACCGTCTTCCAACCGAGCCACATAAGCACCGTAGCGGGTCACAGGATCGCCGGGCTTGGATACTAGGCGTACTCCCGAGGGGATCGCGTCCATGGGGTAGGATTGGGTCATTTGGTAGTTCGGCGACGTATATTGATAGGTCCATTTGGTTTTTTGGATTTCCCATTTGTCAATCGCAGAGTAAAAAGGGTCCATATAGCGGCGTAAAACTGGGCCACTGAGTTTTCGGTTATTGCGCGCTTTGGCGCGAGTGCTCCCCATGAAGCTAACGCGTGCCAAAGCGCATGTTGGCCCAAGTGAATAGCCCCTAGTTTCCTAGACACTTTCTTGTTTCATTTTCTGCTGTCTTTCGAACTCTACCATTGCCGACAGGTGATTGCGTGCAATCACTGAGAGGGGTGACAGCATCCCGTTTCTAGCGTGTTTGCGTTTCGGATTGTAGAACATTTCGATGTAGTCCGCTGCCTGACAGGTGAATGCGCCGCAATCACCGAGAAGGGAACACATCGCGTCGAGCGTCTTTTCTGGATTTGTATGCCCTGCGCCTGATGCGCTCCCGTTTCAGCAGGTTAAAGAAACTCTCGGCGACGGGATTGTCATGGCAATTCCCACGGCGGCTCATACTGTGTTCCAGATTGTGATGCTTTAGAAATGAAGCCCATTCCATGCTGGTGAATTGTGTGCCTTGGTCCGAATGGATCAACACCCTGTCTGTTGGTTTGCGTCGCCAGACGGCCATCAGCAAAGCTTGCAGAACAAGGTCCGTATATTGACGGCTATGTGTCGCCCAACCAACTACGCGGCGGGAATATAAATCGATCACAACAGCCAGATACAAGAACCCTTCATAGGTTTTGATATAGGTGATGTCAGTGACCTATTACCGGCAGGTGATGCTTGCATCACCGTAAGGCAGAACCGATCCGGTGCATCCACATCAAATTGGCGGTTCAGCGTGTTATCAACCACAATCGATGGCTTGCCGCCATACTTGCCTGGGCGGCGTTTATAGCCGATCTGGGCCTTTATGCCTGCTATCCTTGCTAACCGTGCCACTCGGTTCGGGCTGCAGGACTCACCTAGATCACGCAGATCATCATGTAGTTTGCGCCTTACGGTGAATGCATGCATTCACCTACCGGCCAGTGGATAGCCGTAAACCTTGCCGCTTTCGTCCCAAGCCTCTTTGTTTAGTTTTGTCTGACGCTGGTCCTCGATGGCCCTTTTGCTGAGAGGGTTCTTCAGCCACGCATAGAAACCACTGGGGGGAACGCGCAGACAACGGCACATTGCACGGACGGAAAATACTGGGTGATGCTCTTCCCCTCTCGTGCATTGCTGCGCAATACCCTGCCGGGCAGCGAATAAACGCATACTTCATTTGGCATCTCTGGCGAAGTAACCTATCGGGGATTGCTGCGCATTCCCCTGTCGGTCAGCGTACGGTGGCCTTTTTTAGGATGTCACGTTCCTCCGTGACACGTGCCAGTTCCCGTTTTAACCGCCTGTTCTCGGCAGCATGGTCGTCGTTATCAACGGCTTCAGAAGGCTTGGAATACTTCTTCACCCACGAATACAGTGAATGCGTGCTAACACCCAATCTCTGCGAAACTTCCTTAACCGGATACCCCCGTACCGTAATCTTCTTCTCATGGTTTGCATGCAAACCACTGCCAGACAGTGGATGCACCGCATCCCGCTTAAAATCGTCACTAAATCTTGCATTGCCCATGATGGCCTCCTTGCCTCATCTTTAGGGAAGAACGTGTCTACAAATCTAGGGGCTATTCACCCTTCATGAATTTGATGGGAGTGTCCGCTTAGTCAAAATCTACTAATATGTGTGCACCTGCAGCGAATGTCCGTTTCCCGCCCTTAGCAAAAATTTTCTGCATTACGGTGAATGGCAAATAGGGGCGGGAAGCGGACTTTCGCTGCACGTACTATGCTTCAAGTACGTAGCTCGCAGACTTGGTATAATACAGCTTTGCAGTACAAATTAGTACTTCGTCGCCAACACGCCGTGAGCGGAGTTCAAACGGTGGTACCTCGGGAACCACTACATTTGTGGCAATCTGTATGAAATTGCACTTCTTGCAACGTATGTGTGGTGAGATACTTCTTCGCGATCACCCCAAAAAACTTTGCCGTCTACGGTCAGAGTAATTGGTGCCGAATTGCGATATCAAAGTTTCGTGACAGAACTGGCCATGTGTCAATCATCCAGGTTTTGCAAAATGCTCAATGCTCTTTTGTAAACAGGCGCGTCGATCATTTTTCCCTGAAAGCTAATACTGCCACCGCTGCGAGCGTATTCCTCTACTATCTGCTTTGCCCATAGAACATCTAAATCTGACGCTTGGAATGCCGCGTTAAGAATGGGAACCGCCGAAGGATGAACGCAGCTGGACCCGTCGAAACCGTACCGTTTGGCCTCAACGGCTCCTTCTTTGATCGCGCCTAGATCGCTGTAATTTGCGACGGAGCGGAACATGCCGAACGAAAACACACCGTGCGCTTTGGCAGCGAAGTGGACGAGTTGTTTTGGCAGTTTCAGCACATCTGCATCCGGTTGTGCGCCTAACGCCATTGCCATATCTTCTCCACCTACGGCCACACCACTAACACGATCATGCTGAACGATTTGTTCCACAGCAATAAGTGACGTGGGGTCCTCTATTAACGCGATTACCTCTAGCGGAGTTCGTCGTTGCTTTCGTTCGAACGCATCCAGTTTCTCATCTAGCAACTTAAGATTGGTTACGTTTGCTTTTGGAACATAAACCCCGAATGCTCCGGCCTTGGCCGCCGAAATTGCGTCAGGTATTCCAGCTTCCATATCGCTGTTTATACGCACAAAAACCTTTGCGCCTGATTTACCGACTTGCGGTACAGAGTTTATCAAATCTTCACGCGCAGCGATTTTTTTCGCTGGTGCAACCGCGTCTTCCAAATCGAGTATTATGGCGTCAGCGCCGTACTGGTGCGCTTTGCTGATGAACTTTTGGTTGTCTGCGGGTACGTAAAGTAGGGAACGAAAACTCATTGTACACCTCCTTCTATCACCGCGATTTCCGCATCGCTTAGACCTGCCTCGGACAAAATCGAGGCCGTATCAGCACCCAGTTCCGGCGCGGCACGACGAAACGCGCCCGGAGTTTGCGACAACCTTGGAACGATATTATGCATTGGAAAAGCACCCAGCTCCGGGTCATCAACTTCAACGATGACACCGCGATCAATAAAATGAGGGTCGACGGCCGCATCGGCACTGGAATATACTGGCCCAACCGTCGCACCCGCTTCACGCATAAGGTTTAAGGCGTCGTCACTGGCAATCTTAGCAAACCAACCCCCGATTGCCTCGTCAACCAATTCCCTATTCGTGATACGATCTGTATTGGTTGCAAATCTTGGGTCTGCGATCATATCCGCGCGGCCAATCACTTCGAAAATCCGTTTGGCCACTGTCTGGGTGGAGCCGGAAAGGGCTAGGTACTTCCCATCTTTGCACTGATAAACATTTCGGGGTGACGCGGTGTTGGATGCACTGCCAATACGCTCGTTAACTTTTCCGGTGAGCTTATAAATCGCGGCTTCCGGCCCCAAGATCGAAAAAATGGACTCTAGCAACGAGAGGTCGATTACTTGACCTTTAGTCTTCGTATTTTGGCGGGCAAACAGCGCTGTAGATACCGCAGAAGCACCATAAAGCCCTGCGATCATGTCAGCCAAAGCAAGGGGCGGTAGAACTGGCTCGCGATCCGGAAACCCTGTTCGATGCGCAAACCCGCTCATCGCTTCGACGATCGTTCCAAAACCGGGCATATGTGAATATGGACCCGTTTGACCGTATCCTGACACGCGAACTACAATCAATTCCGGGTTCACCTCGTGTAATTTCTCAACACTGAGACCCATCTTTTCCAAGGTCCCCGGGCGGTAGTTTTCAATGAATACATCCGCAGTTTCAATAAGTTTCCAAAGGGCGTTCATGGCCTCGGGTTGGCGTAAATTCATTACAGCGGATCGTTTATTTCGACCGTACACCTTCCAATAAAGCGATAATCCATTTTCCTGCCAAGCGCGCAATGGGTCACCAGTCGGAGGTTCGATCTTGATCACATCCGCGCCGAAATCACCCAGTTGCAAGGAGATCATATTGCCAGCGACCAAGCGCGACAGGTCGAGCACTCTTACACCGTGCAAGGGGCCTACAGCGGTTTCATCAAATTGGATTGTATCGCCGCTCATCTGATGCGCAGGCCTGTTTCGGCGTTAAACAATAAGACTTTGTCTATATCAATCTGGAGCTTAAGCTTCTCGCCAACCGAATACACATGTGTTCCGTGCGCAACGACGGATATGTCCTGCCCCGATATGTGTACGACCAAATTTTGATCTTCTCCGGTGGGTTCTACGACAAGCACTTCACCCGATATTCCGTTTTCAACTACGCCTATATGTTGTGGTCGAATGCCATAGGTAATGTCAGTTCCTTCAGCCATATTCAGCGAGGATTTCAACGGCATTTCAGTGCCGTCAGACAAAATAACATGTGTCGCGCCCGCGGCGGCAACTTTTGCTGACATCAAGTTCGTTTCCGGGGAGCCGATAAAACTGGCGACAAACGCACTGTCCGGATCGCGGTAGAGATCCAGCGGGTGGCCCATTTGGGCAATGCCGCCATCGTTCAAAACAACGATTGTATCGGCCATCGTCATGGCCTCGGTTTGGTCATGCGTTACATAAACCATGGTTTTACCAAGTCGTTTATGCAGCTTCTTAATCTCGGAACGCATTTTCACGCGCAGTTTGGCGTCAAGGTTTGACAAAGGTTCGTCAAACAAAAAGGCAATTGGATCGCGTACGATAGCACGCCCCATAGCAACACGTTGGCGCTGGCCACCCGATAGTTCGCGCGGAACGCGATCCAGAAGATCGCTAAGCCCAAGAATTTCGGCAGCATTATCAACACGCGCCTTGATTTCTTTTTTCGAGACGCGTGCCAGCTTCAGCGCAAAGCTCATGTTGTCGGCGACATTCATATGTGGATAAAGAGCGTAAGACTGGAATACCATCGCCAGATCGCGTTGCTTTGCGGGAATGCGGTTGGCAACTTTGTCCCCGATCTTTATCTCGCCTGCTGTAATATCTTCAAGGCCAGCGATCATTCGTAAAAGTGTGGATTTCCCGCAACCAGACGGCCCGACGAGCACAACAAACTCGCCATCGCCTATGGTCATGGAAATATCTTCCAAGACACTTACTTTGCCGTAAGATTTTCCGACTCTATCAAGTATTATCTGGGCCATTGATTACCTCACCATTCCTTGATTTCGACTACACCGATGGACATCCGCCCTGCCGAACCCATGCGCAATCCACACATGCCGTGGGCAAAACTGGTGTCTTTGACTTCAAGCACTTTGATGCCGTCGACCGTCAATTCCAGTACATCGCCGTCCACGCGGAATTCGATGTCGTAGGATTGTCCAATTTTCCGATCAAACGAAGTTTGCGCCAGCACGGTTGTGCCGAAGTCTTCCTTCAGAATGACCAAACCTTCGGGTCCGAAGCCAGCAGCATAAAACCGTCCCGTGCCTTGCGCGCGGGTCACTAATAAATGTGAGTCGCCTGCTTGGGGGATGATGTCGGTCGAAATAGATGTGTTTTTGGCATAGGCGTGCCCCGTCC
>CALCGO010000003.1 GCA_937901055.1 uncultured Rhodobacterales bacterium | reverse complement strand
ACGATATCCTGTTTCAAGGCGGAGGGAATTGACCGCCTGCATGCCCACCAGTTTCAGGTCATGTTTTTTGCCGGCTTTCATGATGGCGTCAAATACGGGAAGGGTAAAATGGGAGGGGATATACAGCTCCCAGCCCAATTCCCCGATATAGGTCACGCGATATGCCAGTGTTGGGGCGTATCCAATGCGAATGTCCTTAGCGGTCATGAACGCGAAAGCGTCATTGCTAACATTGTCGTTGGTGACCTTTTCCAACACTTTTCTAGCCAATGGTCCGGCGAGATTTATCACACCGTAAGCCGACGTAATATCACGGATTTGAACGTCAGTTGCACTTTGACGCCACTGCTCCCCATGTGATTTCCAATTGTGATCCGCGCGTTGACTAAAGATGCGTAGATTGCGGTCGATCCAGTCGCGGTCCCGCACGCCTAGGGCCGATCCTGTGATAAGCCAGAAGCAGTCCTCGGCGCGACGAATGATGGTTACATCCGCTTCAATTCCGCCGCGCTCGTTGCACAGTTGTGTGTATGTTGCGCCTCCAACCGGTTTGTCGACATCCGCCACGGCGAGGTATTGCAAGAAGGCACAGGCATGTTTTCCCTTGATCTCGAATTTGCTGAACGACGTCATATCGAACACAACAACGCCTTCTCGTGCGGCTTTGTGTTCTCGGCCTACGGTCTCTAACTGACCGGGTCGGTCAAACCCGAGCTCGTCTTTTTGTTCGACGTTGCTATGGGAGAACCAGTTGGCACGTTCCCATCCAAACTTGGCCCCGAATACGGCACCTTGATCTTTCAACGTCTGATAGAGGGGGCTGCGACGAACAGCGCGCGCGCTTTCCATTTCTTCGCCCGGCCAATGGATATCGTAGTACTTTGCATAGCTTTCTACGGCGCGGTCATGCAGAAAACCGGCGCCTGCGTGCAATGAACCGAAACGGCGGATGTCAAAGGCCCATAGATCCAAGCCAGGGTCGCCGTGCATGATCCAGTTGGCGGCCGCTTTGCCCGCACCGCCCGAAGCTGCGATGCCCGACGTAAAAGCACAAGCCGCAAAGAAGTTATCCAACCCCGGGACCATGCCCATGATCGGCTCACCGTCAGGCGAAATCGGGATAGGGCCGTTGACAACGGTACGAATGCCCAACTCCTCCAGAATGGGTAGCCGCGCCATCGCTGGTTCCAAAAACTCTTCTAGACGGTCCATGTCTGCGTCAAACAAGTGCCGCTCATATGCCCAAGGGAATCCTTCAACCGGATTGACCTTACGGGTCGCCTTCTCCCATCCACCAACGGCCAGAGCGCCCGGTTCAGGTTTTGCGTAATACCCGCCGTCCGGGTCACGGAAGGCGGGTAGGTTCGCCGGTATTTCGTCGGTTTTTTCGGTTACCAAAAACTGGTGCTCGACCACGCCGGCCGGAATTTCGACACCCGCCATCCAGCCCACTTGACTCGCCCACAAACCAGCCGCATTGACGACTATGTCCGCCTCAATATTACCGTGATCGGTCACAACGTGTGTTATCCGATTGCCGTTGCGGATTAGGTCCTTAACCATAACGCCTTCAATAATACGCCCGCCGTGCTGACGGATACCTTTGGCATACGCTTGCGTAAGTGAATTGGGGTCAATGTGCCCGTCATCGGGAATAAATGCCGCGCCAATCAGGTCGTCTACTTTCATTAACGGATAAAGTTCCAAAGCTTCCTTTGGGGTTAACATGTTCATCTGGAACCCGACGGCCTGCGCAGCGGAATGCGATTTCAACAGCTCGTCCCAACGGTCCTTGCTGGACGCAATGCGCATGCTGCCGACCTTACACCAACTAGGGTTTTGCCCAGTTTCAGCTTCAAGCGTGTCAAAAAGCGAGACGCTGTCGTTCATCAACTGCATCAAGTTCTGTTGCGAGCGGAACTGCCCCACAAGGCCGGCGGCGTGCCACGTGCACCCCTCCGTCAGCTTCGATTTTTCCAACAACACAACATCTCGCGTGCCCTCTTTCACAAGATGATAGGCAATCGAGGTGCCGATGACGCCGCCGCCGATAACAACGACCTTTGCGGTTGACGGAAAATTTGTCATGGATTTGTCCTGTAGTTACATTTAGGCGCTTTTGCGGCGGCGATTTACACGCCGTTCTCGCTTGGGCGTGCTGGGGCCGATTTCAAGTTTTTCCCAACCCTCGGGAACATATGAATTCCCTTCAACCAATCCGGGGAACTCGGCATGGATTTGTGCGTCAATCTCGGGGTCAAGCGCCGCAGGATTAGGGGCGGATAGTATCTCCAACACTTGATTGAGCGCGCGTTGATGAATGGTGGAGGAGCCTTCTTGTTCCCATTTTTCGCGCAGGTTTCTGTCAGCCAAGGTCGGCATGAAATTGGTAGTCATCATGCGTTCCAACGTGGCCGGATTGTCAGCGAACATGCCTGCCGGGCCTGTGTCCTTGATTTCCTGCAGACTAGCGCTGTCTTTGGAGAAGCCAAAACCACCACGTACTTTTTTAACCATCAAGGCGATCTCGTTATCAATGGCCGCTTGTCCGAAATCAAACGACATCAGCGCGTCTTGCAGGCCACCCATCACGATAAAATTGGCGCCGGACAGTGCTCCCATCAAGGGCGACATGCCTTTTTCGAAACCCGACTGTGCGTCGGCAACCTTGGAGTTCGTTAAGCCCAGATAGCCGCCAGCAGGCACGTTATAAAATCGCGCCATTTGGCAAACGGCTGAATTCATCATGCCGATTTCAATGGCACCTGGCGCATAAGCTCCGTCGCGCATATCGGCAAAAACAGGAAGGAAGTTGTAGATTTGCGCCGTGCCTTCTTTGGACATCTGCGCCAACGTACAGACTGCTAGCCACTCGGCATTCATAATCACCAGCATCCCGGCCAGCGAGAGCGGTGTGCTGAGACCACCCATTGGGGCGATGGTGCCATAAGCCGTGATTCCGTTTTCTGCGAAATACATCATTGTTTCGGTGCTGTCATAGTCCAGCGTTAACGGGGAAACCGCGGCGCAGTAGCCAAAGTTGATGAAAGGGCGTTCCCAAAAAGCCTCCTTCGAACCGGCAATGATCTCGCCCAAGCGGATCACTTGTTTGGCTTCGCGTATGTCGTAAACAGAGGTGCGAACCGGTTTTACGCAGTTTTTCAACGCCGCATAAAACCGTGTCAGGCTGAACTGGTCCTTTGCTGCATCATCTGCGAGCGTCGAAATTGAAAACATATCGAACCCGGGCAAAGTGTTTACCAAGTGGGCAATGCGGGCGATGTCGTCTGATGTAGCGCGGCGGGTTACGCCCGTTACTGGGTCAACGATATCAGGCGCTGAACTCGCTGTGGCAATCACGGGCAAGGCGCGCGGGAACGTCACATCGCACGCAGGGTCACGACCGCGCAGGGTGATAGTTGGCGGTGTCATTTTGCGATATTTTTCAACCACAGATGCTGGAATATACACCATTTCGGTTTCATGATCGACGGTTGCGCCGTGTTCGGCGAAGCGGCGCCGGGCCTTTTCATTGCGAACCTGTAGACCGGTTTCAGCAAGAACTTCCAGCGACGCCTGATGAACATAGGCGATGTCTTCGTCCGACAAATAAGAAAAATACTGCATCTGTGTACCTTCTGAGCGGTAATTATTAGTCAAAGGGTAGGGCGCAATGATAGTTGCCTCAAACGATAATTACTGCCACATTGCATAAGTAAAACTTATTCGATCAAGGCTGCCATGAAACGCCCTCGTCTAAATATCCTTCGTACCTTCGCCGCCGCTGGCCGCCATTTGAGCTTCTCCAAGGCGGCTGTAGACTTAAATATTACGCAGGCGGCGGTCAGCCAGCAAATACGACAGTTGGAAACCTATCTAGGGGCAAATCTGTTTCAACGGCATCACCGGAGGCTAAGCTTGACCAGTACAGGCGTCGCGTATCTTGACGGGGTGCACGAGGCCTTGGACAGGTTGGACAGCATCACCGATCAGTTGTTCCCTGACCGGCCACATCAGGTCGTTGTCATACGCTGCACATCAAGCGTAGCGTTGTTGTGGTTGTCGCCTCATATTCGCGCGTTTCAGGTCGACCACCCCTACATTGATTTACAAATACGGACGCTGGACACCGAAGGGGACGCTAGCCATTTGCCCAATGCCGATATTGAAATATTCGTCTCGGGGAAGGCTAGCCATGATCGGTTCACCAAGCCACTTCTCACGTCACTCATCACTCCTGTCGCGTCACCCAAGTTTCTTGGCCGAGTTCGCCCAAGTATGCCTTCGGATATACTTGGGTTGGATCTAATTCACATTCTTGGCTACGAGGATGACTGGCATCGCTGGTTTCAAACCTTCGAACTGGACACGGCGCAAATTCCACGCGGAATGACCGCAGATAGTTCGCTTTTCGCAATTGATGCGGCTTTGCGTGGGGATGGGGTTTTTCTTGGGCGTAGACCGTTCGTTGATGCGTATCTGCAATCTGGTGAATTAGTCGAGGTGTTCGAGCGCCCGTTGCACTTGCAAGCTACTTATTTCATGCGCCAACATGGCGGTAGCACGAACACTCGCAACAAAAATATTGTTGCGGAGTGGTTGCTCGAAATGGCCAAATAGGCGAAGGTTTTGGCTTCGGTACTGAAACGTCATACAGGTTTACGCGGCCTTTTCTTAAGTGCTTCAAATCCGATGATTACATCCATAAGCTCGTTCGTAATTTCGGTTTGCCGTACCATTCGCATGTCGGATTCTAGTTCTTCGAGCCGATCATCAACCGACTGTTCAGCATGCTGCATCTGCGTCAGCCGCGCGGCGTTTTCGGTCACGAGGGCCTCGGCTGAAGCGCGAAAAATACTGGCGAACAAATGACTTCGTATCAAAGCCGAAAGCAGATCAGTTGCCGGCAACGTGAAGTTTGGCAAAGAGCGCGAGACCCACGGCCTGTCCGCGAGCCCGCCAAACAACGCTGGGTCCAGTGGTAGCAATTCTTTGATAACCGGCTCTTGCTGGCTATGCGCCATTTGTTCGGTAAATATCAACGTGACGGCAATTTCGCCGACCGGAGATTTTTGCCGGATAGTATCCAACCGCGTCACAATTTCACCAGCGAGGCGACCGATGCCCTCCGCCGAGGCGGGCGGCAGGAGGACGCTTTCTGGCCAAATATTCTGTCCATAAAATGTATCGTTCAATTGCGCCCCGACACACAAGACATGCGGAGGTTCTTTCTTTAGATCGAAATTTACGAGGTGTTCTGATACTTTTGCCGCAATAATTTCGTTGTAGCTGCCGCACATTCCATGATCAGAACCGAACGCGACGATTATCTGTGAATGGGCGATACCGCCAGTTAGCGGAAGCTGGCCGTTGCGATGGATAAAGGCCCGAAAACTCTGCAAAACCGTTGCATGGTATGCGTCGATGGAACGGGCGGCATGTTCGTACGGGCGTGCGTTGATGGCAGACAGCGTTTTCATCGTATGAACGATCCCGCGAATGCTATCGAGAGTTTTCGTGTTGCGGATCAGGGTTTCAAGCGTTTGCGCCACTGTCGCCCCTTTCGATGCCACTGGCCATATACGCCATTTCGACAATCTGCGCACGATCTTCGGGCTGTATTTGCTCGTTGTCAGCCATACGCCGCGCGAGTGCGTTAAGTTGCTTGCCCGCTGCATTCCGGACTTTGGACATCGCGGCCATTGCAGCAGCGTCCGGTAGGCCGTCAAAAACCCCTTCCATGGCCGCGATCAGAACTGCCAATTGTTCGACGGCGGGAATTGGGTCTCTTTCGGGTTGCCGCAACGCCGCCCGCACTGAAGCACCACGTGTCAGGCGTGCTTTCGTAGTGTCGTCCAGTCTGGTACCGAAGCGGGCGAATTCCTCTAGCTCCTCGAATTGGGATAAGGTCATCCGTAGGCTACCGGCGACTTCCCTATAGGCACGGCTTTGAGCTTTGCCACCAACACGCGAGACCGACATTCCCAGATCCACGGCAGGAAACTGGTTTTTGCGGATCAGTTGCGGCGACAGATATATCTGGCCATCGGTGATCGAGATCAGGTTCGTCGGGATAAACGCCGAAAGGTTTTCCGCTTGCGTTTCGACAACGGGCAGAACCGTGATTGAGCCATTGCCGGCATGTGTATTAAACTGACCGGCGCGTTCCAACAGTCTTGCGTGGACGTAAAATATATCCCCCGGAAAG
>CALCGO010000002.1 GCA_937901055.1 uncultured Rhodobacterales bacterium | reverse complement strand
AATGTATCCGTCATCCGAGAGTTTATGGCCAACGCCAGAATGAACGACGATGAAGCTAGGACGAATTTGTCTCGAGATCGAACCATTGCACATTTTTAAAACTACCTAGCCTAAAACCATTGGCCCGAAGCGGTTCCCCCAAAAACGGACCGCTTCATGGCTTACGTCAATACCTCGCTCATGAAGAAGTTCCTCCACATTACGAAGAAAAAGTGGAAATCGAGCGTACAGCATTACCATCAAACGAATGACCTCAACAATGGTTTTGAAGTAGCGGAATGGGGAGTGTTTTGTCATTCGACGACGTTACAAAATCGCTCGTGCGATCTGAAGTATTTTTGTTTGACAGAGCCAAACTGATGCATATTGTCGAATGAACAAAATTCAACACGATCAAAATGGATTGGACCGCAATGTGCGAGGTGTTGATCAAACAGCGAATTACATTCTTCCACCATTTCGGTCGCCGTTTTCTCATTCAACCACTTCACGACATAAGCCATAGAAACATGGAACTCATAGCTATCTACATCTCCGCGATATAAACCGGTTATTTCTTCAAGTTCCGCGCGAATTTTTCGTAGCATAATTTCGTCTTCATCGGTTGCAGCTCGCATTGACACACTGGTTGGCAAGAACAGATTATCGGGCAAAACACCAAAGCTGTTCTGGAAAGTCCTATCATCGAACTTTTCATCAAAGGCGTCTGTGATCTGATTCAAGGAAGCGTCTAACGGCATATCCTTCGGCCAACCGTCAGAACCAAGAGGAGCACCACTTACCCCGCAAAAAATAGTCATGTGGAAACTGGGTTTAGGTAAAAATGTGAAGTGACCAGAAAGCGGATGGCTCCGCAACTCATCTTGAACGGCGCACAGCGCAGAAAAGAATTCTGATTTCTGATCAATATGGCACAAGAATGTATTGCCAGGGAACGGGAGTACCTGGCCTTCGGGTGTGAATTTTCCCCCCATTCCAGGTTCGGTAATTGCTTTTGGGTGCAGCGCGTGCTGCGTTCCGCCTGTAAGTTTGATCAAGGCATTCGCCTTCCGCAGTTCATAGCGCGTTTCTTGATCAGAAGGTTTCATTGGATTTGGTCACTATCGAGATAATGTTTTAGGTTTTGCATTCGTAGCATTGCTGCGGCAGTTTCGGGTGTAAGGTCGCGTTGTGCCTCTGCCAACATTTCGTAACCAACCATGAATTTCTTTACTGTCGCCGAGCGCAACAGTGGTGGAAAAAAATGCGCATGGAGCTGCCAGTGCTCAACTTCTGTTTGTTGACATGGTGCGCCATGCCAACCCATCGAATAGGGAAAGTCGGTTTGGAATAGATTGTCGTATCGGACCGTCAGATTTTTAAGCGACGATGCCAAATCATCCTTTTGTGCCTTGGTAAGATCCGTCAGTCGCTGAGTGGGGGCAAGCGGGACAAGCAGTGCTTCAAATGGCCAAACGGCCCAATATGGCACGACGCAAAGCCAATGTTCTGTCACAAAAACCACACGTGCGCCATTTGTCACCTCACGCCTGGCGTAGTCCAATAATAATTTTTGTCCGAACCGGGTGTGATACACTCTCTGCTCACGATCTTCGGCTTGAACAAAATTGGGCACAAAATCGGATGCCCAAATTTGGCCGTGCGGGTGCGGATTAGAACATCCCATCGCCGCGCCCTTGTTCTCAAAAATGGCGACCCATTCATGCTGCTTGGCAAGTTTGTTGTATTCCATAATCCAACAATCGATGACCTGTCTTATTGAAACGGTTTCCAGCCTTGCCATGGTCAGATCATGCCGCTCAGAATAGCAAACAACGCGCGCTTCGCCTTGGGCTGTTGCCATC
>CALCGO010000001.1 GCA_937901055.1 uncultured Rhodobacterales bacterium | reverse complement strand
TCCATCTCGAACTCGGTAATATCAAACTGAAATATAGGCCTTATACTGAGGTCTCCTAAACTCTTTATAGTGGGATAATAGGTAGGCAGAAATCCGCTGGTCAACGTTGACGTGAAGGAAGGTCGTATTTTCCAATTTATAGTGTGAAATATATCATAAGGGAAATTCTACGGCTTTGGGGTAGCTCACCTCCCGGAATTTCACCTAGATTTGCGCAAGAATTTCCAAAAATGCATCGCCAAATCGCTCCGCCTTTGCCTCTCCGATAATCCTCACTAGCGCCGCCGTTGAGTCCGGTCTTTGCCCAGCCACTTTCGCTAATAACGAAGTACTACAAGACATCGGTTTTTCGGTCCCGTGTGGCCCGCTCGCCAACTCCAACTGCGCTACTTTCAGCTGATCGAAGATATCGCCAGCCGGCTTGCCTGCCAGTTTACGCCGAACCGGATGCATATCCTCGCCCGCGCCGTTCAGCACTGCCAGAAATACCGTTCCGTATTTCTCCAACTTCTTTGCACCAACGCCGTTCAATCGACTAAAATCGTCTAAGGTCACGGGCTTATGCGTCGCCATTTCAATCAACGTTTTGTCTGGGAAAATAACATAGGCGGGTGCTCGCAAAGCCTCCGCCAGTTCCCGTCGTTTCATCTTCAACGCCGATAAGATCGGCTCATCTTCCTCGGCCACCAACGCAACCGGTGCGCGCCGCGACGGCGCAGCACCCGCTTTACGAATAGTATCCATCCGCAAATTAATACTTGCCTCGCCGCGCAATATTGGTCGGGCGGTCTGGGTCATCACCAACCCGCCCATGCGCTCCACATCCGGCCGTATCAGGTCATGCCCCATCATCTGCCGGAAAATCGTCTGCCACTGCTTGCGGTTATATTCTTTGCCCACACCAAACGTCGGCAGCGCATCATGATTTCGCGCCTCTACCTTATCTGTCATGTTCCCAAGCAAAACATCCGTCAAATGGCCAACACCGAAATACTCACCCGTCCGCAGTATCGCCGACAGCGCCTTGCGAACGGCATCCGTCCCATCGAAAACTTCCGGCGCGGTCGTGCATAAATCACAATTGCCGCAAGTTTCCATATCCTCGCCGAAATACCCTAACAAAGTCTTACGACGGCATTCCAAAGCCTCTGCCAGCCCCAACAACGCATTTAGCCGTGCGTGATCCGCGCCCTTACGGTCCGCAGGTGCCAACCCCTCGTCAATCTGCGAACGTCTGAGGCGAATATCATCCGACCCGTATAACGTCAGTGTATCCGCGGGTGCACCGTCACGGCCTGCGCGACCGATTTCCTGATAATACGACTCGATCGATTTGGGCAGATCCGCATGTACGACAAATCGGATGTCCGGCTTGTCGATCCCCATGCCAAACGCCACCGTTGCACAAACGATCAGCCCATCCTCGCGCTGAAAACGGTTCTCGGCAATCCGCCGGCCCTCGCTGTCCATTCCTGCGTGATAGTATAACGCAGAGTGCCCCTCATCCCGCAGCGCCTGCGCCAGCACTTCGGTCTTGTTGCGGCTAGAGCAGTAGACGATACCGGATTGCCCCTTCCTTGCCGCCACAAATTCCGTCAATTGCCGTCGCGGTTGGTCTTTGGGCTGAAACGCCAATGAAATATTCGGGCGGTCAAACCCCTCCAAAAACGTCGTGGGGCTTTCGCCACCAAACAACCGTTTTCCGATCTCATATCGCGTTTCTGCATCTGCCGTGGCGGTAAACGCCGCAATCTGCACGTCATCAAGCTGCGCACGAAGCGTCCCGATTTTTAGGTAATCCGGCCGGAAATCATGCCCCCATTGCGATACACAATGTGCCTCGTCCACGGCCAGAAGCGTCACATTAATCCGGCGCAGAAGTTGCACCGCCCCGCCGTTCGCAAGCCGCTCCGGTGCCATGTAAAGCAGTTTCAACCGCCCCTCATCGAGGGCCTGAAACACTTCCTCTGTCTCTTCTTCTGTGTTCCCCGAAGTCAGCGACCCCGCCTCGACCCCGGCCTCACGCAGCGCACGAACCTGATCCCGCATCAGCGCAATCAACGGGGATATCACCACCGTCACTCCGTCACGGCACAGTGCCGGCAACTGAAAACACAACGACTTGCCACCACCCGTGGGCATAATGGCCAATACATCCTCGCCCGCGTTCACCGCATCAACAATCGCCGCTTGCCCGGGGCGAAAACTGTCAAAGCCGAAAACGGATTGGAGAAGGTCGGAAGTCTGGTTCATATCCTACATCTACCGCCCCCGATTCTTCGAGGCCAGTGGAATATCACCGCAAAAGGTTAACAAAACGATGTGCGAAATCGTACATACGCGTTGTGTACGGGTTGTGTACGCATTGTGCACACGAAAATCACTCCGAATTGCCTAATAGTTAACGACAAAATCAGGGTTGGTTACGACTTGGTAACACATTCGCACTATTCCTAAATTCGAATCGATTTTAGGAGAGTCCCGGATGATCCCTGCAAGAATTGTGGGCATTCTGTTATTGCTACTTCCACCCGTGGCCAACGCCAAAGGGGCCGCAGATTTATGTAATGCGGCGGCCATTAGCGCCGCAAGTAATGCCGCCATGCCCCCTGATGTATTGCTGGCATTAACCTTGGTAGAAACAGGCCGAAACCGCGACGGCATGTTCCTGCCGTGGCCGTGGACGGTAAACATGGAAGGCAAGGGGTACTGGTTCGATACACGTGTCGAAGCTGTTGATTTTGTTACGCAAAGACACGCTGAGGGCGCGCGCAGTTTCGACATAGGTTGCTTTCAGATCAACCACCGTTGGCACGGCGAAGCCTTCACTTCGTTCAACCAAATGTTCGACCCGCTGGCCAACGCAACCTACGCTGCAAAATTCATGACGTCGTTATACAACGAACGTGATTCTTGGTCATGGGCCGCAGGTGCCTATCACTCGCGCACCACCGCCTTATCCGACAAATACCGCGCCCGCTTTGACCGGATTTTCGCGACCGTAGCGGATACGCCGACCGAAGTTGAGCTGCCAATCATTGTCGCCTCGAACGACACCGTGCAACCACCACGCATTTCCACATGGGCACCCTTGCAACCCATTGATATGGCAAGTGTTCCCGTCCGAAATGGTAGCTTGGCAGGTGGGGTAGTCGCGCAATCACGGCCCCCGCTTTTAGCCGCCCCAAAAGGCGCACTATTCTGATGCCAAACACCTTTAATGTCTCCACTTTGTTTCAGCCCACCATCCTGCTTGCGTTGGCGCTTATGGCCATCATCGTAATGATGATTTTGCCGATGCCGGCATGGATTCTCGACCTAGGCCTAGCTGCCAGTTTCGCTCTCGCCATTTTGATTTTTACCATCACGATTTTCATCGACAGGCCATTGGATTTTTCTTCCTTCCCGACCATCCTGCTTGCCAGTCTGATGTTGCGGTTATCGCTAAACGTCTCCTCCACCAAACTGATAATCGGCCAAGGCCACACCGGCCCCAAAGCGGCGGGCGAGGTCATCCATGGCTTCGCGATGTTCATCATGGGCGGCTCGGTTTTCATGGGATTGGTCGTGTTCAGCGTCCTGTTGATCGTGAACTTTATCGTTATAACAAAGGGCGCTGGACGCATGGCCGAGGTCGGCGCAAGGTTCGCATTGGACGGTATGCCGGGCAAACAACTCGCCATCGACAGCGACATGGCCGCTGGTGCTATCACGCACGAACAAGCCAAAGAACGCCGCCGGATAGAGCAGGAGGAAACTACGTTTTTTGGGTCTCTCGACGGCGCATCGAAGTTCGTGAAGGGTGATGCGATCGCGGGCCTGCTTATTACCATGTTGAATCTCGTCATGGGGTTGGCCATAGGGCTGGTCATGCATGATATGCCCATCGGCGAGGCTTTTGAATCTTATACGATTTTGACCATAGGCGACGGTTTGGTCAGCCAGATTCCATCCGTAATCATCTCGATCGCTTCGGCTCTGCTGCTGTCAAAAGGCGGGGCGCATGGATCCACCGACAAGGCGCTAATAGGGCAGCTCGGCGGCCACCCGGCGGCCCTCGCAACTGTCGCTGGGTTGCTAGCCTTGTTCGCCTTGATTCCCGGCCTGCCCTTCATCCCCTTCATATTCGGTGCAATCATGCTTGGCGGGGCGGCATGGCTGTCGCTTCGTAAAAAGCAATCAGTACTTGCGAAGGCCGCGCTAGCTGAAATCGTTCCCACCGCCGCCACACCAAAGAAATCATTGGGCGATATGCTCGACCTCGATGAAATTCACATAGAATTTGCGTCGGACATTGTCCCGACAGTCATGGACCCGGCCACTGGCCTTGATACGCGCATCGTCAATATGCGGAACCACATCGCGTCCACCTACGGCTTGATTATTCCCGAAATCCGGTTGACAGATTCCCCTATGCTAGCCAACGGAGAGTATGCGATCCGTATCCAGGGGGTGGAGGTGGCAAAATCCGCTATCGAAACCGATAAAGTACTGGTTTTGCTAAACGATCCTTCTATGCCCCCGCCCGATGGTCGCGACGTAAAAGAACCGGTTTACGGTGCCGCCGCGAGATGGATCGAACCAAAGCAGCAAGAAGAGGCCTCGTTGTTGGGTCTCTCCGTTGTAACCCCGACGGAGGTCGTCGCGACGCACCTACTGGAGGTCCTGAAACAGAATTTCTCCCGTCTGTTTTCACGTCGAACGTTGCGGAAACTGTTGGACGAATTCGTTTCGGTTTCCGACCCTGCGAGAGCCGAAGCCAATCGCCGTATTCTGGACGAGCTGGTGCCTGACAAAGTCCCCATCGACGTCCTGCATGCAGTATTACGCCTGCTGCTTGAGGAACGCGTTTCGATCCGCAACCTCCCTCAGATTATGGAATCCATTGCCGAGGTGCAAGGTTATCTGAAGGGCGTCGAAACTATCACCGAACATGTCCGACACCGCCTTGGCTTTCAGATCGTCGCGGAGCTGCAGGAAGATGACGGCGCCCTACCGCTGATCCAGCTTTCTCCTGACTGGGAGGAACTGTTCCAAAAGCACCAACTGGACGGCGAAAGCGGTGCTATCGACGTGGCCTTGCCGCCAGATGATTTCAATCGTCTGGCCTCCTCGGTGGCAGAAAAGATTGGGAAAGCTAGCGAGAACGGGCGTTATCCAGCCGTTGTCACTTCCACCCGCCGCCGGCGGTTTTTGCAAACCGTTCTGATGTCGAAAGGCATTCGCAACCCCGTTTTTTCTTTCGAGGAAATTGGAACAAACTCCAAACCCGCCCTCGTTGGCGTTGCGTAGATATTGGAGGCCCTCGCCCAGATACTAAACTTCAGCGAACCCGCGATGGTAAGTGCGTTCCTCGTATTCATGCGCGTGGGTTCTGTCACCTCCCTGTTGCCCGGATTCGGTGAACAAAGCATCCCCATGCGAATCCGCCTGCTGGTCGCCCTCGCGTTCACGGCTATTGTCTGGCCAGTGGTTTCTCCGGGAATTAACGTCAGTCTGCAATCTATGCCGATGGTAATGCTTTCCGAATCCGCTATAGGCATCATGATCGGTCTATCAATCCGCCTGATCGTCATGGCCTTACAATTGGCCGGATCCATCGCCGCGCAAAGCACGTCCATTGCACAAGTCGCTGGATCGGGCGCAACCCCCGACCCGATGCCGGCTATTGGTAACATCCTCGTCATGGCTGGCTTGACGTTGGTGTTGGTGTCCGGCTTACACGTCAAAGCCGCGCTGGCGATGATCTCGTCTTACGAAATAATGCCGCCCGGGTATTTCCCGACCGGACGGGATGTAGCCGAGTGGGGTACTGCTCATGTCGCCTCGGCCTTCGCACTAGCGTTGACACTGGCTTCTCCGTTTATCGTGGCATCCTTTGCATATAATATTGGTCTTGGCGCCATTAATCGCGCGATGCCTTCGCTGATGGTTGCCTTCATAGGTGCGCCTGCGATTACCGCTGGCGCAATCCTGATGCTTCTACTTGCCGCTCCGATTTTGCTTGAGTTTTGGAACGGTCACATGGACCTGGTTCTTGCGAACCCATTGGGAATGCCCTGATGGCCGGTGATGATAATAGTGGCGAAAAAACGCATGATCCAACCGCGAAAAAACTGGCAGACGCCCGAAAGAAAGGTGACATCGCCAAATCCAATGATCTCACCGTTGCGACCATATATTTGGGGTTCCTGATTGCGATTCTGGTTGCTGGTGGCAGTGCCATCGGCGCCACGGCAGGAAAGTTAACCATATTTCTATCTTCTCCGGACTTGCTGTTGGGAAAAATCCTTGGGCCTGGAGGGCTGCGCCTGTCAGGCTCGATCGTCCTGTCAATTCTTGCGGCGCTCGCCCCATTGTTTATTCTGCCTTTTGCGGCTGCCATCCTGTCACTAGTCGGGCAGCAAGCAATCATCGTTTCGCCCAGCAAATTGGCCCCAAAGCTCAATCGGATATCCCCCATCGCAGGTGCCAAAAACAAATTCGGCACCTCGGGGTTGGTGGAGTTCACAAAAACCTTCATCAAAATGCTGGCCGTTTCCCTAGTGGTGATCTTCTACCTACGTGGCAAGTTTGACGAAATCATCGGCCTTGCCCGTTCCTCGCCGGTCGCCATGGGTGGCATGATGATGGAGGTGTTGGTCGATCTGCTGATCTTCATCTGCGTTCTCGCAGTCCTCGTCGGTATTGGCGATCTGTTATGGCAGAAGTTCAATCATCAGAAAAAGCTTAGGATGTCATTCCAAGACCTAAAAGACGAAGGTAAAGAGGCCGAGGGTGACCCCCACACCAAGGCCCAGCGCCGCCAACGCGGACGTGATATTGCAACTAACCGGATGTTGTTAGAGGTGCCCAAAGCGGATGTGATTGTGGTTAACCCGACCCACTACGCCGTGGCGCTGAAATGGTCCAAACAGAAGGGCTCCGCACCGGTTTGCGTTGCCAAGGGCGAAGGCGAAATCGCCGCCCGTATTCGTGAAATTGCCGTCGACTCCGGCGTACCCATCCACAGCGACCCACCAACCGCCCGCGCTATTCATGCAACGGTCGAGATCGGGCACGAAATCCCTCCGGAACAATATCGCGCCATCGCTGCGGCCCTGCGGTTCGCTGAAACCATGCGCAAAAGGGCGAAGGAAAGGGGCTTGGCATGATCCCTGCTGAACTCCGGAAACTCGCGTCGCTAGCCGAGCAAGGCAAGATTCGCGACTTGGCCAACTATTCCCAAGCGTGCAAAAATCTTGATGATTTACAGGTGCAAATTGATACGTTGCATGCGGATAAACGCCGATATGACCTGTCGAATGG